>JBGCFK010000081.1:0-24802 GCA_045106875.1 Paracoccaceae bacterium
TCTGAGGTATCGCCCGAGATCCCGACTGCGCCGATGATCTCGCCCTTGCGATCTCGCACGAGGACACCACCAGGAACGGGCACCAGTGCAGTACCCTCAAGCCCGTTCACGGCCGTCACGAAGTAAGCCTGCTGCTCGGCCCGGTTGAAGAGCGCCCGGCTTCCCATCCCCATTCCGACAGCACCGTGCGCCTTGCCGTGCGCCACCTGGAAGCGGTAGTTGGACGTGCCGTCCTCACGCTCGAACGCTTTGACGTTGCCGCCTGCATCCAGCACGATTACAGCCAACGGCTTCATGTCTTCTTCGCGACCGGACGCCAGCGCGCCCTTGATGATGCTACGCGCCTTGCGCAGGGATATTTCGGCCATCAGGCTGTCTCCTTCTTCTTCTCAAGCCGCCACTGATGCAGCATGGGTTCGGTATATCCACTCGGCTGTTCGGTCCCCTTGAAGACCAGATCACAGGCGGCCTTGAAAGCGGGCCCGTCAAAGCCCGGCGCCATCGCCGTATAGCTTTCGTCTCCGGCGTTCTGACGATCGACAACTTCGGCCATCTCTTTCATCGCTGTCAGGACCTGTCCCTCGGAAACGACGCCGTGGTGCAGCCAGTTGGCCAGATGCTGCGAGGAAATCCGGCAGGTCGCGCGATCCTCCATCAACCCGATATCGTTGATGTCAGGTACTTTGGAACATCCGACGCCCGAATCCACCCAGCGCACCACGTATCCGAGAATACCCTGCGCGTTGTTGCGGATCTCGGCCTGGACCTCCTCGAACGACCAGTTGGTTCCGTCCGACAGAGGCATGGTCAGAATGTCGTCCAGACTGGCACGCGCGCCGCCATATTGGATCGCTGCCTGCCGCGCCTGCACATTGATCCTGTGGTAGTGCATTGCGTGCAGGGTCGCTGCG
Source organism: Paracoccaceae bacterium (assembly GCA_045106875.1). Classification (GTDB taxonomy): domain Bacteria; phylum Pseudomonadota; class Alphaproteobacteria; order Rhodobacterales; family Rhodobacteraceae; genus Thermohalobaculum. The sequence goes on from JBGCFK010000081.1 coordinate 912, forward strand.
GTGGGCGAGGGCACCCATGCACAATTCGCACCCGCTTTCGGATGGCCCGCCTTCTGATCCAGCATATCCGCCATCAGGTCCGGCATCGCCCACATGCCCTTGCCGATCTGTGCCTTTCCGGCCAGCCCGCAGGCCAGCCCGACATCGACATTCCAGTCCTCGTAGGCAGCGATCCAGCGCTGGGCCTTCATGTCCGCCTTGCGGATCATCGGGCCTGCCTCCATCGAGGTGTGGATCTCATCTCCGGTACGATCGAGGAAGCCCGTGTTGATGAACGCGACGCGGGATTTCGCGGCTCGAATGCACTCCTTCAGGTTCACCGTGGTACGGCGTTCCTCGTCCATGATGCCGATCTTGACGGTGTTGCGCGGCAGGCCAAGGATATCTTCCACCTTGCTGAAGATCTCGTCCGTGAAGGCGACTTCCTCCGGCCCGTGCATCTTTGGCTTCACGACGTACACCGAGCCATGCACCGAGTTGCCGGACGGCTTTTTCAGGTCATGCATGGCGATCATGGTGCCAATCAGCGCGTCCATCAGCCCCTCGAACGCCTCTTCGCCGTCGCGGTCGATGATGGCCGGGTTGGTCATCAGGTGACCGACATTGCGCAGCAGCATCATCGAGCGGCCCTTCAGCGACAACATCGAGCCGTCGGGCGCGGTGAAGACCTTGTCCTCGGCCAGCTTGCGCGTGAACGTTTTTCCGGCCTTGGTGAGGTCCTCTTCCAGATCGCCCCGCATCAGGCCGAGCCAGTTGCCATAGGCCAGCACCTTGTCGTCAGCGTCCACGGCAGCGATGGAATCTTCGAGATCCATGATTGTGGTCACGGCGGCTTCGACAATGACGTCGGCCAGCCCGAGAGTGTCATACCTACCGATAGGGTGGTCCCTATCTATCACTAGCTCGATGTGCAGGTTGTTCCGCCGAAGCAGCACTGCGGACGGGTTTGCCGGGTCGCCGCGGTAGCCTGCAAACTGGTTCGGATCCTTCAGGCCGGAGGTGGCGGCGCGCACGCCTGCGCCATTGCGGGTGGTCAATTGCGGCAGCAGGTCGACCTCTAGCTTGCCGTCCACGATTCGCATCGCTTCTACATGAGCCCATGACGTGTCGGGTTCGGCCAGCGGAAAGATCCCGCGCAGGTGCGTCTTGCACCACGTCACCACGCGCCCGCCACGGCGGCGGTCGTATCCACCGCCTTGCGGCGCGGCGCCCAGCGCATCAGTTCCATAAAGCGCATCATAGAGCGAGCCCCACCGCGCATTCGCAGCGTTCAGCGCGTAGCGGGCATTGGTAATTGGCACCACAAGCTGTGGCCCCGCGATGGTCGCGATTTCGGGATCTACATTGGATGTTTCCACCGAGAAATCCGGACCCTCGGGCACGAGATAGCCGATTTCTTCAAGGAATGACCGATACGCCTCTGGGTCAGGCTGGCCTGGATTGGCCCGGTGCCAGTCCGAGATCTGCCGCTGAAGCTCGGCCCGTTTGGCCAATAAGGCTCGGTTCCTTGGGGCGAAGTCGTGCAGCAGGCTGCTCAATCCCTCCCAGAAAGCGCTGTCCTTGACGCCGGTTCCGGGCAGCGCGTTGCCTTCCAGAAACTCGGCCAAAGCCTGATCTACCTGCAACCCGTGGCGTTCAACTCGTCCCATATCATTCTTCCCGTGAAGTATTGTTTCCCGCGTCATAGCCCGGTGCGCGAGGAACGAAACCCCCGAATGTAAACGTGGAAGAAATTCCCGGCAGGTGGAAGCCGCCTAGTCGAGCCCCCAGATCCGCGGTTCCGCGATCTCGATGGAGTTCCCGGCGGGATCACGGAAGTAGATGGATCGCCCGCCCTGTGGCCACTGGAAAGCTGCCTCGATCGCAATGCTGTTGTCAGAGAGGTGCTCGGTCCAACTGGTGATCTCCTCTGCTGTGCCCGCGAAACAGATGTGCCCCGGCCCGGTCGCGCCGTGTGGGGGCACTGGCATGCGTGGATCGCGCGGCGCCTGGGTTGTGGCCTTGGGATTGAACAATAACATCACACCACCCGGCACGCGGAAGAAGACGTGACGGTCCGGCACTTCGATGAAGCGCTCCAACCCCAAAATTGCTTCGTAGAAGGCGGCAGTCTCTTCCAGGTTCTCGGCATAGAGAGCGCTTTCCAGGATCCGCATGCCCGTTTCCTCATTCCCGGCTGCCCATTGTCTTAGCGCCGATCTTGCCTGAAGATATGCGCCAAGACCAAGCGGAGATCGTGCATGAGTTTCTTTCCCTCGCTGACCGAAAGCCCGTCTGCCGTCGTACAGACCGACGTCGACGCGTTGCTCCCGGCGGGCTGGTCCGAGGATGGTATCCACGACATCATCAGCGTGATGTCGATCTACGCTTTCATTAACCGGTTGCTCGAGGGATCGGGCATGAAAGAAGACATGGTGCCAGCTGGCTTCACGGCAACCAAAGCGCGTGCGGGGCGCTACTCGGACATGCTGGCAACCATCAAGGGGAGATAACCATGGCCTGCTACGTCATCGCTCATATCGACGTGACCAATCCCGAGGGCTTCAAGGGCTATCAGGCCAAGGTGCCCGCCATAATTGCGAAATATGGTGGCACCTATCTGGTGCGCGGTGGTCATGCTACCGACATGGAGAACAAGATGCCGTATCCGCGCCATGTCGTGGTGCAATGGCCTGATCGCGAAGCGGCAGAGCGGTTCTATCATTCGTCCGAGTACCAAGAGATCCTGCCCCTGCGCCTCGATAATTCCGAGGGCGTGCTGTCAATCGTTGATGGGTACGGTGGATGAGCAACGCTGACGAACATTCGCTCGACGGTGCATATGCATTGAAGACGCCGGAAGATTCGGTGGATCTCTATCGTGGATGGGCCGAGACCTATGACAGCGAGTTTGCGGTAACGCATGGCTACGTCCTGCCGGGCAAGGTGGCGGCTGCTTTCCTGACCGAAGGCGGAATGGGTCCCGTTCTTGATATCGGTGCAGGCACGGGTCTGGTGGCCGAGGCACTGGGCGAGATCGAGGTCGATGGCATAGATATCAGCCAGGAAATGCTGGATGTGGCGAGTGGCAAGGGCCTTTACCGCAACAGGATTTGTGCTGATCTGACCAAGCCGTTGGAGCTGCCCGACGCAGCCTATCACGGTTTCGTATCGGCGGGGACTTTCACACACGGGCATGTGGGCCCCGCATGTTTGCCGGAACTGATGCGCATTGCGGCACCCGGTGCCTTGTTCGTCCTTGCGATCAATGGACAGGTGTTTGACAGCGCCGGATTCGGGTCGGCCTTTGCGGATCTTGTCGGGGACAACGTGATTGATCCCATCATGTTCAACCGCATTCGATACTACGAAAGCGCCGACCACGAACATGGCGAGGACACGGGCCTGCTGGCGATCTTCAGGCGTCTCTGAGCCTCAGCGGCAACTCAGAAATGGCCCCATATCCACATGGAAATGGTCGGCGTGCAGTGCATTGTAGTCCGGACTCAGCACAACATTGAACCAGTTGCAAAGGCTGTCCCGAACGGCACGCATGAACCTCGCCTCGGCGCTCGACCCCTCCCAGTTTTTTGGGAGACCGACACGGCGGCCATCCGTCATGACGAATCCTGCAATATCGAAGGCATTCGCTGTGGCGTGCTGGCTCCATCGGCTGGATGTGCCGCGCGAGGTGCGCATACGGCGGCAGCTATAGGCCGAGTAGTGCTCGATCCGTGCAACGCGGGTACCAAGATGCGTGCGGGCAAGGTCCTGCAGGGCGTGACGTTCCCACATATACAATCTTGCGGCCATTTCGCAGCGCATGGACACAGGCTTCATGGTGGCGCGCGAAAGGCTGCCTACCCGGACACGATTGCGGATGTGACAATTCTCGGAATCCTCGGCATCGGACAGGAAATCCAGCCGAGAGTCGGTTTCTGCAAGGGCCGCGCGGCACATCTCTGCGTTCACAGTCAAAGCCCGCACTTTCCAGCGGCTGATGAAATCGGGTTCGGTGTCGAGCGCGACGGGCGTCCAGGGGAGAAATCTGCTGGGCACATCCTCAGGCTGCACGATCATGGGGGCGGCGAGCAGTATTGCAGGCACGGCTGCAAGGATCACGGCGACGGCACTGACGATCCGGCGAAGGAAGGTATCGATAGCCTTGACGATGCCCCTGACCATGGGAACCACCCATACCAGCGTGAAGATCGCCAGAATGATCGCGCCGATGGTCTGCATGTCTCACCCCCTGCTTCATCTCAGGTAGGTGCTGTGCATCCGGCGCCAACCGGATGCACGATCTTTGCGCGAAAACTGCGCGTCAGTAGCGGTAGTGGTCTGCCTTGTAGGGGCCATCGGCCGAGACACCGATGTAGTCCGCCTGATCCTTGGCCAACTCCGTCAGACGTGCGCCAACCTTTTCGAGGTGCAGCCGCGCGACTTTCTCGTCGAGATGCTTGGGCAGCATGTAGACGTCGTTCTTGTAGGCCTGACCGTTTGTCCAAAGCTCGATCTGCGCCAGCGTCTGGTTTGTGAAGCTTGCCGACATCACAAAGCTGGGGTGGCCGGTGGCGTTGCCGAGGTTCAGGAGACGCCCTTCGGAAAGCAGGATCATGCGATTGCCCGAGGGCATCTCGATCATGTCGACCTGATCCTTGATGTTGGTCCACTTGTGGTTCTTCAGCGCGGCAACCTGAATCTCGTTGTCGAAGTGGCCGATATTGCCGACGATCGCCATGTCCTTCATCTCGCGCATATGCTCGATACGGATGACGTCCTTGTTGCCGGTGGTGGTGATGAAGACATCAGCGGTCTTGACCACGTCTTCCAGAAGCACGACCTCGAAGCCGTCCATCGCTGCCTGAAGTGCGCAGATAGGGTCGATTTCTGTGACCTTGACGCGGGCGCCTGCGCCCTGAAGCGAGGCGGCCGAGCCTTTGCCGACATCACCATAGCCGCACACAACCGCGACCTTGCCTGCCATCATGGTGTCGGTGGCGCGGCGGATGCCGTCGACCAGCGATTCCTTGCAACCATACTTGTTGTCGAATTTCGACTTGGTGACGCTGTCATTCACGTTGATGGCAGGGAAGGGCAACTGGCCGTCACGGCTGAGTTCGTAGAGACGGTGCACGCCTGTCGTGGTCTCTTCGGATACGCCCTTGATCGCGTCGCGGGTCTTGGTGAACCAACCCGGGCTTTCGGCCATGCGCTTCTTGATCTGCGCCTTGATTGCTTCTTCCTCTTCCGAGGCTGGAACTGGAAGGATCTCCTCACCTGCTTCGGCGCGTGCGCCGAGCAGCACGTAAAGCGTCGCATCGCCACCATCGTCGAGGATCATGTTTGCGCCTTCGGGGAACAGGAATGACTTGTCGAGATAGTCCCAGTGCTCTTCCAGCGTCTGGCCCTTCACGGCAAACACCGGCACACCAGCCTTGGCGATCGCCGCTGCTGCGTGGTCCTGCGTCGAGAAGATGTTGCACGATGCCCAGCGCACGTCAGCGCCAAGCGCCGTCAGCGTCTCGATCAGCACCGCCGTCTGGATTGTCATGTGCAGCGAGCCGACAATGCGCGCGCCCTTGAGTGGCTGAGCGTCGCCGTATTCTTCGCGCGTGGCCATGAGGCCCGGCATTTCGGTCTCGGCGATATCCAGTTCCTTGCGACCGAACTCTGCGAGACTGATGTCCTTGACGACGTAATCGTTCATTGCATGCTCCTGTGCTGCCCGGCTTGTTCATTCCGGGGCATGTTCAATTCTCGGCCAAATCCTGTTTTGGCACTGCCGGCGCGCCCTATAGCAGTGTGGGCGTTGCTCGACAATGTAGGACGGGCGGCCTAAGAGTCGCGCCACCCGCAGTTGAGAACGTCCATGTCCGATATCCCGCCCTACGTTCGAGTTAAGGTCTTTGGTGAACGCGCGTCGGGCACGAATTTTCTGGCGCGGCTGCTCTACGCGAATTTCAAGGTCGAGCCGTTGCTGCATGCGGACCCGAACACACATTCGGACGTTCAGCCGGTGCGCGCGATCTCGCTGGGCGAGAAGGCGCGCGGTGCGATCGGGGAAAGGATCGAGGACTATCTTCACGAAACCACGATGGCGACCACGGGTGGCTGGAAACATGCCTGCCTGACCGACAAATTGTTTCGTACTCTCGAAAACTCGCCAGAGGTTCTCTTCATCTGCATCTCACGACATCCCGCGTTATGGATACGTTCGTTCTTTCGCAACCCGTTCTCGGGCTTTTGCGAGGATGCGCCCGATATCGAGACCATGCTGCGCACACCATGGGTCAGTCGGCCTCGGGACGAGCTTGCGGAACTGGTGCTACCCGGCCCTGCGATTCTCTGGCGCCGAAAGCATGAAAGCTATCTGCGATACGCGCATGCCAAGCGGAATGTGAAACTGCTCCGGCACGAGGATGTGCTGCGCGACCCCAACACGGTTCTGGACCTGCTGGCGCCGCTGATGACCCGGCGGCGCGATGCATGGGGTCTGCCCAAGGGATATGGCAGGACATGGCAGGACGGTCAGGATCTGCAGGAGCGCGACTTCTTTCAGATCCGTGACGAGTTGCCGGAGGATCCTTGGGCCGAGATATCTTCCGATGCCGCCGAAATCCTGCGCAGCCAGATCGGCGCGCCATTGCTGGAGAAGCTGGGCTATGACTGATCGTGCGTGGCAACGGATGCTGTCCGGGCGGAGGCTGGACCTGCTTGATCCTTCTCCGCTGGACGTCGAGATCGAGGACATTGCCCATGGGCTTGCGCGGGTTGCGCGCTGGAATGGCCAGACCATCGGCGCGCACCCCTATTCGGTTGCCGAGCATTCGCTGCTGGTCGAGCGGATTTTCGGCATCTACAAGCCGCGTGCTACGGCCGCGGAACGGCTCGTCTGTCTGCTGCATGATGCGCCGGAATATGTGATTGGCGATATGATCTCGCCGTTCAAAGCGGCCATTGGGCTGGACTACAAGGCATTCGAGGCGAGACTGGAGACGGCCGTGCATATGCGCTTTGGGCTGCCCCCTGTGCCCGCTGACGCCATCAAAAAGCTGATCAAGCGCGCAGATCGTGCCTCAGCATGGTTTGAAGCGACGCAGTTGGCGGGCTTCACCGAGGCAGATGCGTCAAAACACTTTCCACGTCCGCGGTTTCAGGGTGCCCGCGAGATCAGCCTCGACCCACAGCCGGTGGCCAAGGTACAAAAAGCGTTCCTTGCCCGTTTCGACACGCTCTTGAAGGAGACAAACCCATGAAGATGAAACTGCTGGGCCGCACTGGTATTCAGGTCTCGGAGCTGTGCTTTGGGACAATGTCGTTTGGCGGGGATGCGGACGAAGCGACGTCGGCTGATCTGTACCGAGCGGTCCGGGATGCGGGGATCAACTTCCTTGACTGCGCGGATGCCTACAGCAAGGGCCGCGCGGAGGAGATCCTTGGCAAACTGATGGCGCATGAACGAGATCAGCTGGTCATTACCACAAAGTGCCATGGGCATATGGGGCCGGGCGTGAATGATGGCGGGGTTTCGCGGCGACACATCACCTCGGCGGTCGAGGCCTCGCTGAAGCGGCTTGGGACCGACCGCGTGGAGATACTGTTCATCCACAAATGGGAGGATGAGCCGCCCATGGATGTGCAATTGCGCGCGGTCGAGGATCTGGTGCGTGCGGGCAAGGTGCTTCATGTCGGCGTGTCGAACTGGGCCGCATGGCAGGTGCAGAAAGGTCTCGGGCTGGCGGCGTTGCATCAATGGGCGCCCATTGATGTGCTTCAGCCCATGTACAATCTGGTCAAACGCCAGGCCGAAGTCGAGATCCTGCCCCAGGCGCGGGATACGGGACTGGGCGTGATCACCTACTCGCCGGTCGGTGGTGGATTGTTGTCGGGCAAGTACTCCGGCGGCGCGAATGCAGGCCGGATTGCGGACAATCCGATGTATGCAAAACGCTACTCGGCCGAGACTGCGCTGGCCACGGCCGGCGCGTTCTCGGATTTTGCAAAGACGTGCGAGGCGCATCCCGTGACGCTCGCGGTCGCTTGGGTGGGCGGAAACCCGGACGTGACATGCCCGATTGTCGGAGCGCGGTCGGTGGAGCAATTGCAGCCTTCGTTGGCGGCTGCCGGGTTCGCCATGTCAGCCGAGATGCGTGCTGAGATCTCGGCCCTCGGTCCCGAACCTGCGCCCGCGACGGACCGGTTGGAGGAAACCCTTTAGGCCAGCAGCGTCATGGATGCGTCATGTCCGGGGCCAGGTTGGAGGAAAATTCCATGGATATCATTGCGGTTCTCGTAGCAGGCGCAGCCGGGTTCGCGACAGGTGCGCTCTGGTACATGGTACTGGGCAAGCGCTGGATGGTTGCTGTAGGCAAGACCAAGGCCGAGATCAAAGCCGACCGCAATCCCCTGCCTTTCGTGATCGCCGCCGTTGGGAATATCCTGGTGGCTGGCATGATGCGGCACCTGATCTCGACATCTGCCACGGCTGGGGTGGCAGGTGGGATCATCAGCGGGCTGGGTGTGGGATTGTTTCTGGCCGCGCCGTGGATCCTGACGAATTACGCTTTTGCGGACCGGCCAAAGACGCTCTGGTGGATTGATGCGGGCCATCCGATCGCGGCATGTACAGTGATTGGCGGGGTTCTTGGCCTGATGTTATGATCATGCCGCGGACCGCTCCGCAGCCTTGCCAGCCGCCAATGCATCGCCGAGCATCTCGGCGGCGTATTCTGGCCCCGTGTGCACAAAATCAGGCGCCTCGTTCGGCTTCGCTGGTGCCGCATAGGCTGCTGCTGTAAACAGGCCGTGAGATGTGAGATGGCTGCGCGGGTGTACAAGATGAACACCTTCGGGGGCGGCCCGGCGCAGCAACGTCCGCGTCCGCGCCACCAGCCGTTCAATGTCGCCTGCGCCGATTGGCGCATCCCATGTACCATTTTCCATCACATTGGCGGAAAAGCCCGGTGCTGCAACCAAAGTAACTGGCATTGTGCGGATCTCTGCAATTTGTGCTGCTATCCGGATTGCAAGACTTGTGCGAAGGCCAGCCAATGCGACACGGTCGAACAACCGCTCAGAAATTGCCTGTACGGGATCAACATTGCGTCTGAAGGGCGGCAGATCGTGTAAAGGTTCACGCCACTCGAATGAAACTGGCCTGAAGTTCCGGTAGAGTTGCAGGATCCGCCGTGGTCCAAACTGCAGACCATAAATGACGACGCGATCATACGCGCCTGGCTCGATGCGTTCCAACCCTCCCGAAGACCGGTTGAGCTTTTTGGCCAGGCGCGGCGTAGTGGCAACCAGCGCTTGGTCCTGCACCTCCAACTGGCCCATCAGATCCCATGGGGCACCGAAGAAGGTCAGTTCGTGACCGGGATGTTGTGCAGCGATCCGCTTCCAACCTGCGGCAGCTGCCGCCAGATGCGAATTGCCAAGCACGCAGATGCGTTCAGGTTCGGTCATGTCCCGAATGCCTCCAGCAACTGCTCCTCGCAGGTTGTGTCGTAGGCATCCGGCTCTTTTACCTCCGGGATTGATAATGGCGGATGTTGGTCGAAGAAAACGCGCATGACTGCGGCAATGCCCTCGGACGTCACGTTCCGCTTGCCGGGCGCGTAGAACATGGCCTGAGAGAACGGCGTGGCGATCAGCTCATAGGATGGGAAATAGTCGATCCCTTCGTCTGTTGCAGCAGACTCTCCCGCCGCAGCACGCAGCACCGCCTTCGATGCTGTCGTTGCCAGAAGCACATGTGTATCCTCAGCTGTTGCGGCCAGCGGGATCGGAGAGACTGTCAGAATCATCCGGAAGTGCCGGTTCACAGACTGGATCAACTCCCGGAACGCACGCAGATCCGCGATAACCTCGCCGACGGAGAAGTTATGAAAGCGGTATTTTGCCGGGTCCCATTGCCCAGCCACCGTGCCTGGTGCAGTCGGAAAAACCGTACCTCCGGTGCTGTCCATCCACGTCTCGGTCAGCCCAAGGGTAAAAACAAACACGTTCATCTGCGTGAACAATTGGCGCACTACGTCCAGATGAGCGTTCCTGAGCGCGCGCACCTCATCTGCGCTGTCTACGCCGGTTGGATCGACGCCGGGGCGTTGAGCGTCATAGTAACGCCATTTGCGTTGCCAGACCGGGTCGACGGGCTGAAATCCGTCCAGCGCTTCGCGTGCCAACTGCAACAATTGCCGGGCGGTGTAGATGTTGCCGTACCGCGCAGAGTACAATCCAAACCCATGTGCCTTTCGGGTGGGCATGTCCAGCCAAGGCGGCGGCGGCTCCATATCCATGACGCGATAGCCATGCTGGCGCAGTGGCGAGGCCAGATTTTGCGCGAAACAGGACCCTGCGGTGGCGATCTTGTCTGTCGCCCGGATTTCGAATTTTCGCGTGTAGAGCCCGGTTACAGTGAGCGGATCAGAACGCGCAACCCCGGCCTTCCAGAAGCATCGCTCCGGCAAATCGGCATAGGGGGTCATTCTGGCACCTCACGCAATTCATCGCGAAGAAGCCTTCCCACACGGGTCTTAATGAAGACCTTACGGCGGGAACAAAGTAGAACGTTCCGGCAGGGCGCCCGCGCGAGTGATCGACCGGAGGGAGAGCGCGAGGCATGTCATATCCGAGGCCGCGTAGCGGCAACGGATTCAATTCAACAGGCGAGCGAGGCGATCGACGCGCTATGCGTCGGGGGCGGTCTCATCATCTGCCGGACCAGCCTCGACCACGGCTTTCGCGACGCCGACCAGCGCAGGGCGCAGCAAACGATCCGAGATCACAAAGCCGTCCTGCATGCACTCGATCACGGTCCCCGTCTCGGCTCCGGGGATGGGTGCTTCAAACATCGCCTGATGCCGGTTCGGGTCGAACTTTTCTCCGACTTCCGGCGTGATTGTCGCGATCTTGTGCTTGGAAAAGGCGTTTATCAGCTCACGCTGGGTCAATTCGACCCCCTCCAGAAACGAACCGTGCTCTTCGCGCAAGGTCTCGTCAGCTGCTTTCAGCGCCCGCTCCAGATTGTCGTAGACGTTCAGCATGTCACGCGCGAGCTTGGTGCCGCCATAGGCTTGGGCGTCTGCCTTGTCGCGCTCGGCCCTGCGACGCACGTTCTCGGCCTCGGCCAGTGCACGTGCCCACTTGTCCTTGAACGCATCGCGCTCGGCTTCAAGTTCGGCAAACCGGGCCACCAGAAGCTCTGCCTCATCGGCATGCTCTTCACCGCCCTGGCGCGCGATCTCTGCTTCGATCCCCGGAACGAGATCTTCCAGCGAGACCTCGTTGGCCTCGTGTTCGGCCAAATTCTCCGCCATCTGCTCGGTCACGTCCTCTGGGACATTGATCTCGGGTTCGATGCGAGGTTTTTGTGACATCATTCTGACCCTTGTTCACTGACCGCGCCGGAGCGCTCGGCAACCATGTGACCGACCAACCGCGCGGTGTAGTCTACAATCGGTACGATCCGGCCGTAGTTCAACCGTGTGGGGCCGATGACCCCGATCGCACCAATGATTCGGTGGGTTTTATCCCGGTAGGGGGAAATAACAAGCGAAGACCCGGACATTGAAAACAGCTTGTTCTCGGATCCGATGAATACCGAGACACCTTCGCCACCTTCGGCGAGGTTCAAAAGCTGGGCCATGTCGCGCTTGCGTTCCAGATCGTCGAACAACATCCGGATCCGGTCCAGATCTTCCTTGTCCTGCGCCTCGTCCAGCAGGTTAGCACGACCGCGAACGATCAATCGGTCGGGCTCGGTCTCGCTTCCGCCAGACCAAAGCGCGATGCCCTTGGCAATCAGGTTCGCGGCCAGCGTGTCCAGTTCGGTACGGCGTGCCTCGACCTCCGCCAGCACTGCTTCACGGGTGTCGGTCAGGGTCCGCCCGCGCAGATGGGCGTTGAGGAAATTTGCAGCCTCGCGCATCGCCGACGGCGTCAGCCCGGCAGGCGGATCAAAGAGACGGTTCTCGACCGAGCCGTCTTCCATCACCAAAATCGCCAGCGCTGACGTTTCGGACAATGTGACGAACTCGACATGCTGGACTGAAGCATTGGTGGTGGGGGCAAAGACGAGGCTGGCGCAGTGACTCAGTCCCGACAGCATGGATCCCGCGTGGTCCAGCACTGCGGTCATGTCGGGTGCGATGTCGAACGTGCTTTCGATCTGGCGCCGTTCGTCGATGGAAATATCGCCGATCTCCAAAACGCCATCGACGAACAGGCGCAGCCCTTGCTGCGTCGGGATGCGTCCGGCACTTGCGTGGGGGCTGTCCAGAAGGCCCAACTGTTCCAGATCCTGCATCACATTGCGGATTGAAGCCGCCGACAAACCCAGTTCCAGTGTCTTGGACAGCGTTCGGGACCCGACGGGCTCGCCGGTATCGATATAGGTTTCGACCAGCCGCGCGAAGATCTCACGGCTGCGTCCGTTCAAATCATGCAGTGTCGGTCTGGTGTCAGTCATCTCCAACCCATCGAACCGCGGCCAGAAGTGTTGGTGATCTAGTGATCGCGCGGTGGCGCGTCAATTGCCCAGTGCGTATCTTGGGTTTGGTTAAATTTGAGAACATTCAGGAAACATTTACAAACTTGGTCTAACCATCGTCCTTGTCAGGCAGGTGAGTATTTTCCTGTGTGACGGAGTTGAAGATTGGCGTTTCCGCGTGTGCGTTTGCGCTTCGGTTCTTGTGTTTGTTAGGTTGAGTAGGTGGTGTCCGGTTTGCGTAGAAGTTTGCCTGGAAGGCTGTTTGGAAGGACGTCCTATGCCTGAACATGGCCAGGACAACGCGGGGTGCCTCGCGCATGTCATAGAAGATATCGATTTGGGTCTGCGCTCCTTTCCACGGGGTACGAGACAGCTTGGCGAGACCTGTCGACTGACCGTCGCGGTGAACAGTGAAGAGTGTTTGCATTTCGACGAAGAAGCTGGCGATCTTGCACCTCGTGAGATTGTCATAGACATCAGAACAGAGACCACAGGTATCGAGCGGCTGCTTTCAGGTTTGCGGACGCGCCCCTGGGCCAGCGCGGACAGTCCGGTGATCGTATGTGCCGATGCCGCTGAGAAATCCGGCATTTCATATCTCATCCGTACGCGGGAGATCTCTGACATTGTCGAAGCAATTCGCGATGGGTTGGACATCGTCGATCCTGGATTGCCGTCGCAGGCGAATGTTCGACTGGACGCAGCGGCTGGTGGAGAGTAAACGGCGCGGGCAATTTTGCATCCTCTGACAGGAGCCTGCCATGCGCCCTTCCGGCCGCCAGACTGACCAATTGCGCGCCATATCGATCGAAACTGGCGTCACGCGCCATGCAGAGGGGTCCTGCATGATCCGGGCTGGCGACACGCATGTGTTGGTCACCGCTTCGATCGACGCGAAAGCGCCACCCTTCTTGCGCAATTCCGGACTTGGCTGGGTTACCGCTGAATACGGGATGCTGCCGCGGGCGACAAACACCCGGAACAGGCGCGAGGCAAAGAACGGCCAGACCGGCCGGACACAAGAGATCCAGCGCCTGATCGGTCGCTCGCTGCGGGCAGGCTCGGACCGTGTCATCATGGGCGAGCGGCAGATCATCGTGGATTGTGATGTGGTTCAAGCCGATGGCGGCACACGCACGGCCTCTATCACCGGCGGTTGGGTTGCCCTCTGGCTTGCAGGCCAGAAGCTGGTCGACGCGGGTGAATGTATGGAAAATCCGATCAATCAGCACATCGCGGCGATCTCCTGCGGGGTATATAACGGTCAGGTGGTGTTGGATCTGGACTATGCCGAGGATTCCGAAGCCGGGACCGACGCCAACTTCGTAATGACCGGCACGGGCGGCATGGTTGAACTCCAAGCCTCGGCCGAAGGCGCGGTTTTCTCGGAAGACGAGTTTGCAGGCATGATGGCGCTGGCTAAAAAGGGCTGCGCCGAATTGGTCGAGGCCCAGAAAGCAGCGATTGCAAGCTGATGCGCCGGTTCACCGGAACAAAGCTGGTTGTGGCCAGTCACAACGAAGGCAAGGTGTCCGAGATCCGGGCGCTTCTCGAGCCGTACGGCGTCGAGACGGTCTCGGCGGCTGAACTGAAGCTTCCGGAGCCCGCAGAAACCGAGACTACCTTCGCCGGCAATGCTGCAATCAAGGCGCACGCCGCTGCACAAGCCTCGGGTTTGCCCGCGTTGGCCGATGACAGCGGTATCGAGATCGACGCGTTGGATGGTGCACCCGGCGTGTACACTGCAGATTGGGCCGAAACTCCGAATGGTCGCGATTTCACGATGGCGATGACCCGGGCATGGGATGAAGTTCAAGCCACGGCTTCAAAGCCACCCTATAAAGCTTGCTTCAACGCTTGTCTCTGCCTCGCCTGGCCAGACGGACATACCGAAACAATCCTTGGTCAAGCCTCCGGTGTGCTCACATGGCCGCCCAAGGGTGACAATGGATTTGGCTATGATCCGATGTTCATCCCCGATGCGGGCGACGGGCAGACATTCGGTGAAATGCCCCATGCGGCGAAAGAGGCAATTTCCCATCGCACTGACGCGTTTCGACGTCTGAAAACCGTGTTTGAGGGCTGAGACCATGCGCCTGATACTCGCCACTCTGCTAATAGTGGTCCTCACGCTGCGCGGCATCGCAATGGCTGAGGGCTTCAAGATTGATGATCTGCAAGGGTTGGACGTCGATACGTCAGGCTATGTCGGAGGTGAGACGTTTTCGGCAGGCTCAAAGGAGCCTGAGCGCCTGACCGTCTTTTGCCTTGATGGTTGCGAGGATATGGTGGCCATCGACATTCTGCTCGGCCGTAGCGAGGATGGAACTGAAGGCAGGTATCGATCAGGCGAGACGACCATCGAGCAGATGGAAGGCCTCTGCAAGGCCAACAACCCGACCTGCGAGCTGGATGCGGCCAAGATCGGCAATGCGGTCGGTTGGGTGACCCGTTATGATCTGGGGACCAGGGCGGGCAGCACGACGGTTCTGTTCCGCGATGGTGACCAGCTGATTATCCGATCGCTCGCACCAGATCTGGAGACTGCCGCCGCCAATGGACGGCGCGCGTTGGAAACCATCGGGCGCAGGATCGTCGAGGGAGAGTAATCATGACCCGAAAGCTGATCTCCACCGGATCGCCGTTCGAAGAAAAATTCGCCTATTCGCGTGCCGTCGCACAGGGAGACTGGTGTTTCTGCGCAGGCACAACCGGGTTCGATTACACGACAATGACGATGCCGGAGGATCCGGCGGAGCAGGTGCGCAACATATTCGAAACCATCAGCCGTGCGCTCTCGGAAGCGGGCTTCGCCATGGCAGATATCGTCCGCGTGCAGGTGACCGTGACCGACCCCGCGCATTGGGAGGCAGCCGCCCCCGTGGTCCGCGAATATCTGGGCAATATCCGGCCAGCGAACACCACTGTCGTCTCGGACCTTGTGGTGCCCGAGATGAAGGTCGAGATCGAAGCGACGGCGTATCGGGGTGGGTGATGAGCGAGCGCCCAACCAATCCCTACATCGAAAAGCACTGGCCGCTGCTGCTGATCGCGTGCGGGCTGCTGATCCTCTGGTACACTTGGGGCGACAACGGCTTTGCGGGCATGGCAGGGTTTCTGGGCATTGGCTGGCTGGCTTGGGAAAAGCTGATCAAGCCGAACATGTGACGCGCCGATGAGCGCTCCCCAGCGACAAGCTGACTGGCTGAACGGCGGTTTTGGTGTCTACGTGCACTGGCCGTTTTGCCTCGCGAAATGCCCGTACTGCGATTTCAATTCGCATGTCTCGCGCGATGTCGATCAGGGTGCCTGGCGCGATGCGCTGACCGCCGAGGCCCGATACATGCGCAACCTGACGGGTCTGCGTTCTGTCGATACGGTGTTCTTCGGCGGTGGCACGCCAAGCCTCATGCCGCCTGCAACGGTTGCGGCTGTGATTGACGAGATTGACAAGCTTTGGGGGCTGGCGCCCGGTGCGGAAATTACGCTCGAAGCAAACCCGACCTCGGTCGAGGCCGCCAAGTTTTGTGGCTATGCCGATGCCGGGGTCAACCGCGTGTCGATGGGGGTGCAGGCGCTGAACGATGCCGACCTGAAAGCGCTGGGCCGGATGCACTCGGTTGCCGAGGCGCGTGCAGCCTTCGACGTCGCCCGCAGCGTCTTCGACCGGGTCAGTTTCGACCTGATCTATGCACGCATGGGGCAGAGCGTGGCGGCGTGGGAGGCCGAGCTGTCCGGGGCACTGAGTATGGCGATCGACCACCTCTCACTCTACCAGTTGACCATCGAGGCAGGGACCCGGTTTGCTGATCTCCATGACAGGGGTCGGCTGATCGTCCCCGCCGACGATACGGCTGCCGAGATGTATGCGTTGACGCAGAGCATGACCGCTGCGGCGGGGCTGCCAGCCTACGAGATCTCGAACCACGCCCGTCCGGGCGCTGAAAGCCGTCACAATCTGGTCTATTGGCGCTACGGCGACTATGCGGGGGTCGGGCCGGGTGCACATGGGCGGATCACCCTTGCGGACGGAGTACGCGTCGCGACCGAGACAGTTCGTGCGCCTGATGGTTGGCTTGATGCGGTCGCTGGCAAGGGCCACGGTCTGATGCCGGTCGAGGCTGTGCCTGCTTCCGCACAGGCAGAAGAGTTCCTGATGATGGGATTGCGGTTGACCGAAGGCATTGATCTCCAACGGTTCGAAGCATTGGCAGGTTGTGGTCTTTCTGAGTCCGGGCTGTCTGCCCTGCAGGAAAGTGGCCATCTGACACGCTCGGGCAATCAGCTTTATGCGACTTCTGACGGAAAGATTGTCCTCAATGCTGTTTTGGCGCGGCTTTTGGCCTAAGTTAGAAAAAGTCTTAGCAGGAGAAACACATGCGTGCGCTCTGGACCACGGCGGGCCTGGCATGTGTCGGGATTGGGGCAGTGGGTGTTGTGCTTCCGTTGCTGCCCACGGTGCCTTTCATGTTGCTGGCCGCGTTTTGCTTCGCGCGCGGGTCAGATAGGTTTCATGACTGGCTGATGAACCATCCCCGTTTCGGACCGCCGATCAAGGACTGGCGGGCGCACGGTGCGATTTCGAGGAAAGGGAAGGTCGCGGCGACTGTGGCAATCCTTGCGGCGCTTGGCATATCGCTGATCCTTGGCGTTGCCACCAAGTTCCTGCTGATTCAATGTGCTGTTCTGTCCTGCGTACTGCTGTTCATCCACACACGGCCGCATGGTCCGGGCAGCAAAGCGGCCACGCCCGGGACAAGCCCGGGCACGCGCCCTGGGCGCTGACCGTCCAGACAAGCTGTCCGGGTGGCCGCGGTGCCCGACGGCAACATCGTTTTTGGGGCAACGGGATCAGGCGTCCTTGGCGAGCATCGCGCGCAGCTCATACACCAGATCCAGAGCATCCCGCGGTGACAGGCTGTCCGGTTGAATCTCGCGCATCCGGGTCTCGATAGCGGATTTTGGCACAGGCTGGACTTGCGGCTGCGGCACATGCGCGGCAAAGAGAGGCAGATCCTGCGCCAGTGCTGCCGCTGCGCCCGAGCCCTCCCTTGCACCTTGCTCCAGCCGCTCCAGCACGTCACGCGCGCGTGACACCACTGGTTCCGGCAAGCCTGCGAGCCGTGCCACTTGCACGCCATATGACCGATCCGCTGCGCCCGGCCGGACTTCGTGAAGAAAGATCACGTCGCCTTCCCATTCGCGCACGGCCACGGTTGCGGGCGTGAGATGGTCCAGTGTTTCGCAAAGCCCGGTCAGTTCGTGATAGTGCGTTGCAAAGAGTCCGCGGCACTGGTTCATGCCGTGCAAGTGCTCAAGAGTCGCCCACGCGATCGAGAGGCCGTCCCATGTCGCTGTGCCGCGTCCGATTTCGTCCAGAATCACAAGTGCGTTGGGGCCAGCCTGATTCAGAATAGCAGCCGTTTCAACCATCTCGACCATGAAAGTCGAGCGGCCCCGCGCCAGATCGTCCGCTGCGCCCACACGACTGAACAGTTGGTCCACCACGCCGATCTCGGCCTGTGACGCAGGCACGAACAGCCCCGCTTGAGCTAGCACCGCAATCAGTGCGTTCTGCCTCAGAAATGTGGACTTGCCTGCCATGTTCGGCCCGGTCAGCAGCCAGATCGGTGCGGCCCCGGCAGGATCTGCCGACAGGTCGCAATCGTTTGCCACGAACTGCTGGCCTTGCCGGGTGAGCGCCTGCTCGACCACTGGATGGCGCCCACCCTCGATTGCAAAGGCTCGCCCCGGCGAGATGGCTGGGCGGGTCCAACGGTCCTCGATGGCCAGCCGGGCTGCGGCAGTTGCGACATCAATCTCGGCCATAGCGCGCGCGGCTTCCGAAATCGTTGCCTGTGCTGCGACGATCGCTGCGCGTAGCTCCCCAAAGATACGTTTCTCAATCTCCAGCGCCCGCGCGCCTGCGTTCACGATCTTCGTCTCCAGTTCGGAAAGCTCCACCGTTGTGAACCTCACCGCGTTGGCAAGGGTCTGGCGATGGATGAACGCCTCTGCTTCGTGCAGCTTTTCGGCGTGCAGAGCCGTGACCTCGATGAAATAGCCCAGCACGTTGTTGTGCTTGATCTTCAGCGCCTGCACCCCGGTCTGATCAACATAGCCCGTTTGCATGCCTGCGATCACACCCCGTCCTTCGTCGCGGAGCTGGCGCACCTCGTCCAGATCCGTGTCGAAGCCGGATGCCGTGAAGCCACCGTCGCGGGTCAGGAGAGGCGGTTCTGCGACCAGAGCTGATTCCAGCAGCGCGATGAGGTCATCATGTCCCGTCAGGCGTCTGGCTGAAGCGGCGAGCAGATCCGGCAGCCCTGCATTCTCACCGATGAGCCCGGTCATGTCCGCAGCACCTGCAAGCCCTGTCCGGATTGCTGCCAGATCCCGCGGCCCGCCACGGTCCAGCACCAGCCGCGACAGTGCGCGTTCGATCTCGGGGATCGTTCTCAATGCCGCACGAAACTGGTCACTCAGCTCTCGATCCTCGGTCAAATGCTCGACCATATCGAGACGCCGGGTGATCTCGGTGGTTTCGGTAAGGGGTGCGGCGAGCCGCGTCGCCAGCAGGCGGGCCCCTGCTGCTGTTTGCGTCCTGTCGATGGCGCCCAGAAGCGAGCCATCGCGCCCGCCCGACATTGCCTGGGTCAATTCAAGATTGCGCCTTGTCGCTGCATCAATGCGCATGACCCCGCCTGCCTGTTCGCGCACAGGCGGCTTCAACATTGGCAGCTGGCCCTTCTGGGTCAGTTCCAGATAGTCGGCCAGCGCGCCCAGAGCTGCCAGTTCTTCGCGCTCGAATGCGCCAAATGCGTCGAGGGTCTGGACGCGAAACAACTTGCAAAGCCGCTGCGTTGCCGACCCGCTGTCGAAGGATCCTGGACCAAGGGGTGTCGCCACGGCGCCCGAGTCTTCGATCAGGCCCGGCAGCACCGGATCCTCGAACGCATCATCCCTGACCAGCACCTCGCGTGGTGCGACCCGCGCCAGCAAAGGGCCGAGGCCCGCAGGGTTGACGCGCGCCACCATCAGATCGCCGGTCGAGACATCGGCCCAGGCCAGCGCACCCGCATCGCGGATCTCACCCCAGGCGGCCAGGAAATTGTGGCGCCGCGCATCCAGCAGGCTTTCTTCGGTCAGGGTCCCTGGCGTGACCACGCGCACAACCTCGCGTCGGACCACTGCCTTTGAGCCGCGTTTCTTCGCCTCGGCCGGGTCCTCGACCTGATCGCACACGGCCACACGGAAGCCCTTGCGGATCAGTTGCAGCAGGTAGTTCGTTGCAGCGTGCAGCGGCACCCCGCACATCGAGATGTCCTCGCCCAGATGTTTGCCCCGCTTGGTCAATGCTATGTCCAGAGCCGCTGCCGCCTGCACAGCGTCATCGAAGAACAACTCGTAGAAATCGCCCATCTGGAAAAACAGGAGGCAATCCGGATGCGCCTCCTTGATCTTGAAGAACTGTGCCATGGACGGCGTGACGGTGGATGACATGCAAGGGCCCCGGACTGCTTGATTCCCCGGATAGCATGCGATGCCAGCGACGCAACAGGATGCCGTTCCTTCCCGGCTCCGGCTTTGGCATCTGGTATGCCAGAAACCTGTTGCGTCAAGGAGGTGCTGTGGTACATGGTATACCAGATACTGCCAGCGCCCGGGGAGGGGTCGTGAGCAACCAGCTGAACCTCAGACCTGTCGATGCGTCCTTCAGTTTGAAGGAGCACATCTATGACGTGCTGAAGGGTTCCATCATGGATCTGGACCTCTACGATCCAGAGACAAACCTGCGTATGGACGAGCGCACGCTGGCTGATCAGCTGGGCATTTCCCGCACACCGATCCGCGAAGCGATCATGCGGCTGGAGCAAGAGGGCTTCGTCGAGATCCAGGCGCGCCGGGGTGTCTTCATCAAGCGCAAGTCACTGGACGAGATCCTCGAGATGATCACTGTCTGGGCGGCGTTGGAGAGCATGGCCGCGCGACTGGCCTGCTCCGTGGCGACCGACGACGAAATCGCCGAGCTTCGGCGCATTGGTACTGCATACACAAAGGACAAGGCCCGCGCGAACATCAGCGAGTATTCCGAGGCCAATATCGAGTTCCACCTCTGCGTTCTCAGCCTGTCCAAATGCAGCATGTTGCAGGAGATCGCGGAGGGGCTGTTCACACACCTGAAAGCGGTGCGTCGCAAGGGGCTTGCCGACACCACGCGAACTGACCGCTCGGTGGTCGATCACATGAACATCATCGAGGCCATCGAGGACCGAGATGCCGAACTGGCGGACCAGTTGGTCCGTGAACATACGTTCCGTCTGCACGACTACATCAGACGGAGCTGGAAGGCGATCGCTGGAAACACAGCGACTTGACCCATTTGCGGAGGAAACCATGGCGATGGACGGCGTAGCAGGCGAGACCGAGAATCTGACGGATGGGTTCCACCTTCTGATCGATGCGCTCAAGCTGAACGGGATCGAGACGATCTACAATGTCCCCGGCATCCCGATCACCGATCTCGGTCGCTATGCGCAAGCGCAGGGCATGCGGGTCATCAGCTTCCGGCACGAGCAGCACGCGGGCTATGCGGCCTCGGTCGCGGGCTACCTGACCAAGAAGCCGGGCGTCTGCATGACCGTCTCGGCGCCCGGGTTCCTGAACGGGTTGACGGCGGTCGCCAACGCGACGACCAATTGCTGGCCGATGATCCTGATATCCGGCTCGTCCGAGCGCGAGATCGTCGATCTGGCGCAGGGCGATTATGAAGAGATGGACCAGCTTGCCATCGCCCGTCCGTTCTGCAAGGCGGCTTACCGTCTGAACCATGCCGAAGACATCGGTATCGCGATCGCGCGCGCCTATCGCAGTGCTGTCAGCGGACGCCCCGGCGGGGTCTATCTGGATATCCCCGGCTCGATGCTGGGGCAGGTGATGGACGCGACCAAAGGCGCGAACTCGCTGGTCAAGGTCATCGACCCGGCACCGCGCCAGACACCGGCACCCGACGCCATCCAGCGCGCCATTGCTGTGATGAAGGAAGCCGAGCGCCCGCTGATCGTGATCGGCAAGGGCGCGGCCTATGACCAGTCCGACGATGTGATCCGGGAGCTTGTCGAAAAGTCCGGCTATCCGTTCCTTCCGATGTCCATGGCCAAGGGCCTGTTGCCCGACACGCATCCGCAATGCGCCGCTGCCGCGCGCTCGCTGGTGCTGAAGGACTCGGACGTCGTGATCATGCTGGGCGCACGGATCAACTGGCTGCTGTCCCACGGCAAGGGCAAGCAGTGGGGTGAGCCGGGGTCCAAGAAATTCGTGCAGGTCGATATCGAGCCCGAGGAAATGGACTCGAATGTCGAGATCGCGGCGCCATTGGTTGGCGATGTCGGCTCGTGTGCCCGCGCGCTGATTGATGCGATGGACGGAGCGGGCGTTGCTCCGCCCAAGAACTGGTTGGATGCGGTCCATAGCAAGGCCGAGGCCAACATGGCCAAAATGGCCTCGCGTCTGCAGAACAACAACAACCCGATGGACTATCATGGTGCACTGGGCGTGCTGAAGGAAGCGATCAACGACAACCCCGATACGATCCTTGTGAACGAGGGGGCGAACACGCTGGATATGGCGCGCTCGATCGTGAACATCCACAAGCCACGCCACCGCATTGACGTGGGCACATGGGGTGTCATGGGCATCGGCATGGGTGCCGCGATTGCCTCGGCCATCGAGACCGGCAAGCGCGTACTGGCGGTCGAGGGCGACAGCGCCTTCGGTTTCTGCGGCATGGAGGTGGAGACGATCTGCCGCTACAACCTGCCGATCTGCATCGTGGTCTTCAACAACAACGGCATCTATCGCGGCGATGGCGAGAATTGGGGCGGCGGCGAAGACCCCGCGACCACCGTGTTCGTGCCGGATGCGCGCTATGACAAGATGATGGAAGCCTTTGGCGGCGTCGGTGTCTGGGCGAAATCACCTGACGAGCTGCGTCAGGCGGTCAAAGAGGCTCTGGCCTCGGGCAAGCCAACACTGATCAACGCCGCGATCGACCCTGCCGCAGGCAAGGAAAGCGGCAATATCGGCAACCTCAATCCGACTTCGGTGGTGGCGCAAAAGCTCTATCCGCAGGCACGCAAGGATTGATTAGGCGACACCGGTGGGCTGATGCCCGCCCCAATTGAACTCAAGAACAGGAGCCTCCCATGAAAGCTCTCGAAGGCGTCAAGATCCTCGACTTCACCCATGTGCAATCCGGTCCGACCTGTACACAGTTGCTGGCATGGTTCGGCGCAGACGTAATCAAAGTCGAGCGCCCCGGTGTCGGCGATGCGACCCGCAAGCAGCTGGTCGATGTGCCGGGGGCGGACAGCCTCTATTTCACCATGCTGAACCACAACAAACGATCGATCGAACTGAATTCGAAGAACGAGACCGGCAAGCAAGTGCTGACCCGGCTGATCCAGGAATGCGACGTGCTGGTCGAGAACTTCGCCCCAGGCGCGCTGGACCGGATGGGCTTTGGCTGGGATCGGATTCAGGAGATCAACCCGCGGATGATCATGGCCTCGGTCAAGGGCTTTGGTCCGGGCAAATACGAGGACTGCAAGGTCTACGAAAACGTTGCGCAATGCGCTGGCGGCTCGGCGTCCACCACAGGTTTTCTGGACGGACCGCCATTGGTAACGGGCGCACAGATCGGCGACAGTGGCACGGGCCTGCATCTGGCGCTGGGCATTGTCACGGCGCTGTTCCAGCGGGAGAAATCCGGCAAGGGTCAGAAGGTGCTCTGCGCCATGCAGGACGGCGTGCTGAACCTCGCCCGTGTAAAGCTGCGCGATCAGCAGCGTCTGGACGCAGGGCCGCTGAAAGAATACTCGCAATTCGGCGAGGGTATCGAATTTGGTGAGGCGACTCCGCGAGCCGGGAACGACTCGGGCGGTGGTCAGCCAGGCCGCATCCTGAAGTGCAAGGGCTGGGAGACCGATCCCAACGCCTACACCTATTTCATCACGCAGGCAGCCGTCTGGCCCAAGGTCTGCGACGTCATCGGCAAGCCCGAGTGGAAGGACGCGCCCGGCTATGCGACGCCGCCCGAACGGCTCGACAAGTTGAACGAGATCTTTGGCGAGATCGAGAAATGGACCATGACCAAGGACAAGCTCGAGGTCATGGACATCTGCAACCCGCACGACATTCCTGTCGGTCCGATCCTTTCGATGAAGGAGATCATGGAAGACGAGGGTCTGCAGGCGACCGGCACCATCGTGAAGGTTCCGCATCCAGAGCGCGGTGACTATTACACCGTCGGTTGCCCGATCAAGATGTCCGACAGCCCGGTCGAGGTCGAACGCAGTCCATTGCTGGGCGAGCACACTTCCGAAATTCTGGGCGATGTGCTGGGGTATTCGGCTGACGA
>JBGCFK010000082.1:0-13853 GCA_045106875.1 Paracoccaceae bacterium
CAGCTGTTTGGAAAAACACACCAAATTGAAATTGGAAATTATTTTATACATATATATCAATTGGATGACGAAAAAACTCAAGAAGTTTTCTGGCGGTTGAAATATTATTACTGCAAGCTAATTTACACGACGTGGTGGAGAGGTGTCAGTATGAACGAACAACCAGCAGGCAAGCGGTCCCGCGGGAGGCCGCGGGCAACGTCAGGTGACACGCCCACCGCATCAGCGCAAGCGCTGGACCGTGGGTTGCACCTGTTGGCCCTGCTTGCGCGGGAACGCAAGGCTACGCTCACAGAGATTGCGCTGAGCGCCGGGATGCCGCCATCCACGGCGCATCGCCTGCTGACCACAATGCAGCGTCATGCAGTGACCGAGTTCAACGAGACCACACAAGAATGGATGGTCGGAATCGAGGCATTCAGGATTGGCAGCTCCTTTCTAGAACGCACGAACCTTGTCGAGGCGTCCCGCGATGTCATGCGGCGGCTGACGGAGGAAACGGGTGAGACATCTAACCTCGCGGTCTCCGAGGCGGGCGATGTCGTGTTCGTTAGTCAGGTCGAAGCCCACAGCCCGATCCGCGCCTTCTTCCGCTCAGGCACCCGGGGGCACATGCATGCTTCGGGCATTGGCAAGGCTCTGCTGGCCGAGTTATCGCGGACGGAAGTCGAGTTGATCCTCCAACGCAAGGGTCTTCCGGATTTCACCGAATATACGTTGACCCGGCCGGATGATCTGTTTGCGGATCTGGAGGTCACACGTACACGCGGATGGGCGTTGGACGACGAAGAACGGCACATGGGTATGCGATGCGTGGCGTCGCCGATTTTCAACCCATTTGGCGAAGCGGTGGCAGGCATTTCCGTTTCAGGGCCCGCCGTGCGGTTCAGCGAGCGTGCGCTGCCAGAGTTTGGAGCCGCCGTGCGTCGAAGCGCACAGGAGATCACTGAGGGGATCGGCGGGCGCGCGCGGGAGCAGGCACTCGCCTGACGAGAACTGGACAGGCGCGTTCTGTTCGATCACTCTGAGATTGTAACCGACGCTACCTGTTCGCCCGCACTCCCGGGCCAAGCCAATCAAAGGGCACCCGAATGACCGAAACGCGCATTGCCCTGTTGATCATCCTAGGTTTCAGCGCTTTGACTGTGCTGGCAGATGTTCTTATCAAGAAAGCTGCAGATCAGAACCAGATCCTGTCACCGTATTTCGTGGCCGGGGCATTGATTTACGGGCTATCGGCGATTGGCTGGTTCTATGCTTTTCGAACCCTGAATATGGCAACGGTTGGTGGAGTCTATGCGCTCGCGACAGTAATACTGATTGCACTGGTCGCAATAGTCATATTCCGCGAACAGCTTCAGTTGGTGGAAATCGCTGTCTTGGTTGTCGCTGTGATTTCAATTCTTGCTCTTTGGCGGATGCTTTGAAGTATTTTTTCCAGCCCGGGCTTTCACGATTAATTTAAAAAAAGATATTTTTTTGTCGCCGAAAGCCCAGAAATTGGTCGCCGTTCTTCAACCAAAGCGCGAAGAATTGTCAAGATTGCAACCGTAAAATTATCCCTGCAAGCAATGGATGATTTTTCCAACTGCTATACTTCCACATATCCTTCGTATACTCATGTATTTAGATATTTAATAAATCAGTAAATATTTTCATTTCATCAGTACTGAGTATTACAAAAATGCATTTTTTGGCCAAAATCTGCTAAATATATAATAATTAATTCGAATTTTATTAAAATTCTGAATTCTTCTGCTAATGTCTCCTGATGAGTGAATGCCGGTGGTGAGAACGGATTCGCACAAAACAAGGAGAGACTAAATGACTTGGGAAGTTTCTGTTAAGTCGCTTTCGAGTGGGGTTCATGGAATGGGAGTATTTGCATCGCAAAATATTGAAAAGGGAAGCGTAATTTGGCGTGTAGATAGCTCTATGCACTTCTGTGACGAAGCGGAACTTCGAAAGTACGACAATAATAAACTTCATATCGCCCTGCTGTCAGGGTATCTTCACTATCAGACAGGAAAATTTGTATGGTTTGAGGATGGAATGCAGCACATGAATCACGCACCCACCGGCCTCGCCAACATCTACACGCCTCATCATACTGAGCTGCTGGATGACTGTGTTGTCGCCGCAAAGCCAATCAACAAGGGCGATGAGCTATTCGAGGACTACGGCTACTGGAATATCTTCAATTTGCAGCACGATCACTGGTTGCGTCGTCTGTATGCGGAAAGTTGCCCGGACCACTACATGTTCATGCAGTACCTTGCAGACGAAGCCATCGCGGCCTGATCCATCACGCCGAATACTGTTGGGTTATTTTTGGTGGTCCTTGGTTCACGTGCCAGGGCGCCAATCGCTTGACGGGGAAACGGCTGGCTTCTGCCGCACATCCATGTATTGTTCCCTAGACACAGAGCGACTTGTACGGGGTCTTTTCGCCTGACCTTGTGTGGGTGCTCCACCAGACATGCCGAAAACGGGTGGTCCGGAATAGATGGCTGACGTAGTCCCGGAAGAACGAGAGTTTGCTGCTGCTGGAACGGCTTGGCGTTTGCCGCGCGGCACGCAGAACCTTCGGGCATCGCGCCGGATTGCAATCTATCTGACGGTAAGCGTTGTCTTTTTTGCGATCACCACAACCGCGTTTGCGTTCTGGATTACTCGCGAGCACAACCGCTTGGCGGCCACTGCCTCCGAGCAGATGGTTCGGTCAGGGATGGGCGGGCTTGCTGAAACTGTCAACACGGTCTCGATGGATTTCTCCATCTGGCCGGATGCGGTTCGGGCTCTCGCCATCGATGACCGGGACTGGGTGTGGGACAATATTGGGATCAGCGCAGCGATTACCGAGACGATGGATATCATGATGATCGTTCCTGCTGATGGGAACCTTCCCTACGCTTGGGCGCCAGGCATGAACCGCGAGCCCTCGACGACGCTGTTGCCGTTCGAAACTGTTCAATCAATGATGGACCGGCTGAAGCCTATTCCAGTTGCTGAAAGGCGCCCCATCAATTCCCTGATGCGTGCGGAAGACGAGATATGGTTGCTCACTGCGGCCCGGATCGTGTCCGAAAACCCGGACGAAGACCCGGAGCTTGACAGCGATATTCCAAGGTTGATCTTTGGATTCAAGCTGTACGAAGGCAGGATGATCGAACTTGGCAAGCAGTTCCTGATCGATGACCTTTCTATTTCGTTTGAACGTCCCACGGACGGGCGCACTGCCATTCCTCTGGTAGGCAGCGAGGAGGAACTGGTCGGATACGCGGTCTGGTCGCCGCCGCGCCCGGGCGATCAGATCATGCGCAGCATTGCGGTTCCAATGGCGCTGGCGCTTGGAATTCTAACATTGGTTGCGCTGGTGTCGTCCAACTTGCTCAGTCGCTCGGCACGTCGGTTGGAAAGTGCGATGCTGGCCGCACAGGAAGCGAGCAGGGCAAAATCCGACTTTGTTGCCAATATCAGCCACGAACTGCGAACGCCCATGAACGGTGTGATCGGGCTTGGCGGTTTGCTGCGCCAGACAGGGCTGGACGAAAAGCAGAAACGCATGGTCGATATGCTCCTGTCATCGGCAGACAACCAGATGCGCCTGATCGGCGACCTCCTGGACGTCAACAGCATCGAGCATGGTCGTTTCAGCCTGAATGTCGCCCCGTTCAGCCCAACATCGGTGGTCGAGAGCACATGCGCCCTGTTTGAGATCGACGCGCAGAACAAGAAACTTGAACTCAACTTGCAAACCTCGGATCCGGACAAGGCCGCAGTGTTGGGCGACAAGGAACGTTTCCGGCAGATCTGCGCAAACCTGATCAGCAATGCTATCAAGTTCACCGACAAAGGCCGTGTGTCAGTTGATCTGAAGGTCCGCTCGCGGTTGGGCGAGGCTATGATCTCACTGACCGTATCGGATACGGGCAGGGGCATCGCCAAGCAGGATCTGAAGAACATCTTTGACCGTTTTGCCCAAGGCACAAGCCGCGAACGCGGCAAGGCGTCAGGAAATGGACTTGGACTTGCAATAACAAAGACAATCATTGATCTCATGGGAGGTGCAATTTCTGTTGAAAGCACTCCAGGGAAAGGATCACTGTTTCGTGTCGAGATGGGTTTGGATGAGGCGAGTGAAGAAGTGCTTGCCTCGAACGCGGTGACGCAACACTGAACATGCTGTTCCAGCCGGGCTGCTTGCCGGGCGAGTATCTGAGGGGGTGCGAGTTGAACACGGCAATCGAGGAAGACAGCGCGGACGCCATGGTCATCCTGATCGTGGATGATGATGCGACCAATCTGTTCGTCCTGGAGCAGTTCTTGCAGGCTGAAGGCTACACCACGATCACGGCAACCAATGGTGTCGAAGCTGTTGCCATGTACCAAAGCCACAAACCTCCGCTGATCCTCATGGATCTCAGCATGCCTGTGATGGATGGGTTTGAGGCCACACGCCTGATCTTTGAAGCCGAGGAGGGCGATGCCCCCCCCCCTGTCGTGATGGCTGTCAGTGCTAACGTAACCCCGGAATGGCGTGCGTCCTGTCTGGAAATGGGCATGACTGATTTTATCGAGAAGCCGATCAATTTTGACGCTCTCATCCCCATGATTTCGTCGATCTCGGACGATGTTCGCGCCTGAAATGGCGCCGTATTTCGGTGTGTGATGAGCCTCCTTCTCGACATCCGCCACGAAGCCTGGATGACCGAAGCATCGTTGGCCGAACGGCTCGCACCCGAGTTGCCGGGTGTCAGGATCCATGTTGGCCCCGGTGATGGGCCGTTGGACGAAGTCGTCATGTTGGCCACGGCCAATCTTGATAACAACCTTCTGCCACGCCTGCCCAAGCTTGAACTGATCCAGAGGCTAGGTGCAGGCGTCGAGACGATGGTCTCTGCAAAAGGTCTCCCCGCAGCTGTACGCGTCGCCCGACTGGCTGCTGCTGATGCAGCTTATGAGATTGCCGAATATTGCCTCGCCTATGTCCTTTCCGCCCAACGCAATATGGCCGCACACCGCGCCGATGAAGCTGCGGTAACATGGCGCCAGATTGCGCCCCGCGCACAACGAGAGACCACAATCGCGGTTCTGGGTCTTGGCAATATCGGTGGCCGTACTGCCTCGATGTTTTCCGGGCTTGGCTTCCGCGTGCTGGGCTGGAGCCGGTCGCCAAAGAACATAGCCAACGTCGAGTGTCGTCATGGCGCAGCGGCCCTGCCAGACATTCTGGCCAAGGCCGACCATGTCTGTGCCATCCTTCCGTCGACGCCTGAGACCCGGGACCTGTTCGATGCCGCGACGTTCGCCCGCATGAAACCGGGCGCCCAGTTGATAAATGCAGGGCGTGGAGACCTGATCGTCGATACAGATCTCCTGACGGCTCTGGACAACGGTCATGTGGGGCACGCTGTGCTGGACGTGTTCCGCACCGAGCCTCTGGCGTCGGATCATCCATACTGGGTGCATCCTCAGGTCACCGTCACACCGCATGTATCGGGCTGGAGGTTGGACGATTCTGTGCTGGATGTCGCAGAAAACTACCTTCGGCTGGTCAATGGGCGGCCGCTCCTGAACGAAGTGGACCGCGACGCTGGATATTGACCCTTGCGCGGTTTCGGACCTGATTGCCTCACAAGGGCGCTGAGAAAACGCAATAAATTCCGTTGATTGCAATGCGCTCTATGCGGCCAATTCCCGGACCATCAACACCGCGCCCGAAGTGAACATAAGTCCCACGACAAGCCAGCGGAACTGTACGTCCGACAGGCGCTTGAACGCCCAGATACCTATCTGCGAGGCAATCATGGTCGCCGGAAATGCGATGGCAATTCGGATCACCGTCTCGCGGTCATAGGCGCCTCCAAAAGCCAGCAGCAGTGCAGCAATCCCCAATACCGCGACATTGAAGGGTTGCAGCACTGCACGCCTGACTTCCTTGGTCCAGGGCTTCAGCGTGGTCCACATGGTCGGGAGCGCGCCCGACAGCCCGGCGATCGCGCCAAGAATACCGCCGAGGAAACCGGTGATCCGGTCAATCGAGGGTGTCTCGTCAGTGATCGAGGGCAGATTGCGCCGCGCGATGAAGTACCCGGCAAAAACCAGCAAGAAGCTTGCGACGACCAGTTTCAGCACGCGCGCATCTACCCATTGCAGGATCATCAGCCCGATTGGAATGCCAAACAGCGCAGGGATCAGGAACGGCCCCAGCCGTTGCCACGCGATGGACCGGCGTACGATCCAGACACCCTGCAATCCGCTGAGAACCGACATGACCAGCGACAGGGCGACGGCCTGCACAGGCGGCATGACTTGCAGCCACCAGCCAAGTGCAAACAGGGATGTACCAAACCCCGCGAGGCCATTGATGAAACCGCCAGCGACCGCTCCTGCCAACAGATAGACAAGTTCTGGCCCCACCTATTCCGCCGAGGGTTGCATGATGCCTTGCAGCTTGGGCATCAGATCCAGCAGGTGTTGGCTGTACTCGTGTTTGGGCTCAGTGAACAGATCCTCGGTGTCCGAAACCTCGAGCAATTGCCCGTGGCGCATCACGCCAACGCGGTCGCACATCTGGCGAATGACGGGCAGGTCGTGGGAGATGAACAGCATTGTCAGACCCAGCTCCTCCTGCAAGTCCTTCAGCAGGTTCAGGATCTGGGCCTGGATGGAAACATCCAGCGCCGAGGTCGGCTCGTCACAGACAAGGAATCTTGGCCGCGTCGCCAGAGCGCGCGCGATCGAGATCCGCTGACGCTGCCCGCCTGAGAATTCATGCGGAAAGCGTTGCGCAGCGGCGGCGCCAAGCCCGACGACCTCGAGCAGATCGTTGACGATCAGGTCGGCCTCGGCCCGGTCGGCAGCCAGTTTGTGGAAACGGATCGGCTCGGACACGATATCGCGCACGCGCATTCGTCCGTTCAGCGACGAGAAAGGATCTTGGAACACCATTTGCATCTGCCGCCGGTAGGGCGCGGCCTCTGCGCGGGTCTTCAAAGACGTAAGTTCGGTGTCACCGTACCAGATCTGCCCGGCGGTTGGCTGGTAAATCCCCGTGATCAGCCGGGCGACGGTGGACTTGCCCGAACCGGATTCCCCGACCAGCCCGAATACCTCGCCCGTGCGAATGCCAAACGAGACCTGATCGACGGCCTGCAGATAACGCCGTTTCGATTTCCACATGGAACGCGTCGTCGTGAAGCGCATCGAGGCACCGTCCAGCCGGACAAGTTCCTGGTGCTTCGTGCCGAAGTTCCGGGCCTCGCCCAGCCAGTGCGTGGCAAGATCGACCTCGGCGCGGGTACCCACGTCTTCGATATAGGTGACCAGCGGGAAGCGGTCGACCTTGACGTCCGGGCGCGGCACGGCGGAAATAAGGGAGCGTGTGTATTCATGTTCCGGCGCACCCAGGATCTGGGAAGTCGTGCCCGTCTCGACCACGCGGCCCCGGTACATCACTGCGACCCTGTCGGCAGTATCCGCGATCACGCCCATGTCGTGGGTTATCAGGATCATCCCCACCTGACGGTCACGGCAAAGAGCCTTCATCAGATCGAGGATCTGGGCTTGCACTGAGACGTCCAGCGCCGTCGTGGGTTCGTCTGCCACCACCATCTCGGGATCGGCACAGAGCGCGAGTGCAATCACCACGCGTTGGCGCATCCCACCCGAGAACTGGTGCGGATATTGTTTGATCCTGACAGCCGGGTCGGGGATACCGACCTGATCCAGCAGATCGATGGCGCGGGCGCGCGAGGCCTCCTCGCCAAGATGCAGGTGATAGTCGATCGTGTCGATCAGCTGCGTCTCGATGGTTTGCAGCGGGTCAAGCGAGGTCAACGGATCTTGAAAGATCATGCCGATCTTGCGCCCGCGCAGGGCACGCTTCAGCGCATCAGGCACATTGTCGATGCGCTCGCCCTGCAGGTCAATCTCGCCGCCGGAGACGCGCCCCGGTGGCTCCAGCAATCCGATGATGGCGTTGCCGATGGTGGACTTGCCTGCGCCGGATTCCCCGACGACGCCAAGGATCTCGCCCGGCTCGACCGAGATCGTCAGGTCCTTGACCGCGTGGACATGGCCGCGACGGGACGGGAACTCGACCTGGAGGCCGCGGATGTCGAGAAGGCTCATGCCGGTCTCCATGGCGCTTGGCGGTCCATTGCGCCCTTCGGGCCCATGCGAGGCTCTGCCTCGCGCTCCGAGGTATTTGGAGCAAGATGAAGGGGAGAGTTGTTCATCAGCCTCATCGCAGCTTCGGGTTCAGGGCGTCGCGTAGCCAGTCACCCAACAAGTTGATGGCCAGCACCAGCAGAACCAGCGCTATGCCGGGGAAGATGGTGATCCACCACTCGCCCGAGAAAAGGTAGTCGTTGCCGATACGGATCAGTGTGCCGAGCGACGGCGTGGTGGGTGGGACGCCGACGCCCAGGAACGAAAGTGTTGCCTCGGTAATGATCGCGATCGCCAGATGAATGGTCGCAATCACCAGCACCGGCCCCGTCACGTTCGGCAGCACATGCCGCCAGAGGATCAGCGTCGGTCCCATTCCAATGACGCGGGCGGCCTGCACGTATTCCTTCTCTCGCTCCACCATGGTCGAGCCACGCACCGTCCGCGCGTACTGCACCCAGCCGGAGACACCGATGGCAAAGATGAGCACGTAGAACGCAAGCTCGCTGTGCATCTCGCGCGGCATGACCGACCGCGCCACCCCGTCGATCAGCAGTGCGATCAGGATGGACGGGAACGAGAGCTGGATGTCCGCAACCCGCATGATGAATGCGTCCACGCGCCCGCCAACATAACCCGAGATCAGGCCAAGACCGACGCCAAGGATCAGCGAGAACATGACCGACGCGATCCCCACCACCAGTGAGATCCGAGCGCCATAGATGATGGTCGACAGGATATCGCGGCCCTGATCGTCTGTGCCAAGCAGAAAACGGGCATCGCCCTCGGCTGACCAGAGTGGTGGCAGGACCGAGTCCATGATGTCGAGCGAAGCCAGATCGAACGGGTCATGCGGCGCAACCAGAGGGGCGAACACCGCTGCGAACAGGGTCACGATCAGGAAGGCCGCCGAAAGGACCACCACAGGCGAGCGGGTGAACGAATACCAGATGTCTCCGGCGAAGAATGCCCGGATCCGCGAGCTGCGGCTTTCCGGTGCGGGCGTGTCGGTCATCTCAGTGCCCTCCCGCCCGGTCCACGCGCAGGCGCGGATCGACCACGAAATAGAGCACGTCCACCACCAGATTGATGATCACGAAGAGAAAAGCGATAAGCACCAGGTAGGCGGCCATGACGGGAATATCGACCTCGCCAACCGCCTGAATGAACATCAGCCCCATGCCGGGCCATTGAAAGACACTTTCGGTGATGATGGCGAAGGCGATGATGGATCCAAGCTGCAGCCCTGTGATGGTGATCACGGGCACAAGCGTGTTCTTCAACGCGATCTTGAAATGGACATGGCGGTCAGGCAGGCCGCGGGCACGTCCGAACTTGACGAAGTCGGTGCGGAGGACCTCTAGCATCTCGGCGCGCACAAGGCGCATGATCAGCGTCATCTGGAACAGTGCCAGAGTGATCGCGGGCATGATGAGACTGCGGAGCCCCGAGGAAGTCGTAAGCCCCGTTGTCCACCAACCCAGATCCATCACATCACCGCGCCCGAAGGTTGGTAGCCAGCGCAGCATCACCCCAAAGACCAGAATCAACAGGATCCCGATCAGGAAGGTCGGCAGGGATATCCCCATTAATGACAGGGTCATGAAGGCACGGGAGAGCACCCCGTATCGGTGCAGGGCCGTGTAGACGCCCATTGGAATGCCGATGGCGATGGCCATGATCGCCGAGACAAGGGCAAGCTCGATCGTCGCAGGCAGGCGCTCGGCAATCAGGTCGCTGACCGGGCGGCGATGTTGGTAGGAAAAGCCGAACTCGCCCTGGGCCGCATTGGCAGCGAACCGGGCGAACTGGACGGCGAAGGCGTCGTTCAGGCCCAGACGCTCTTTCAGCGCTGCGCGTTCTTCTTGCGTGGTGTCCTGACCGACCATGTTGTTGATCGGATCGCCGACAAAGCGGAACAGAGCGAAAGCGATCAGAGCCACCGTCAGCATGACGACGACGCTTTGCACCAGCCGCATGGCGATAAAACCGATCATTCGATGTCCACCAGTTTGTCTTTGGCGCGCAGGGTCAGCGTGGGCAGTTCGGCCCGAGCTGTGCAGAAGCTGTCTTCGAAGCGTTTGTGAACCACTGGGCGCGTGGTGCGCCACTGGCTGCATGCGCCCTCAGGTCCGCGAATGCTGACATAAGAGCCGCCCAGATTGCGATCTTCGGCGGCAGGCCAGCAGTCGGACATCGACGGCGGCGGCGGTACCTCGCCTCGGCTGAGGCAGGCGTGCTGCCAGTTTGCACCAGCCAGCTTGGCGATGGAGACGGTCTTGTACCCGGCGATCATGCGGTCCAGATCACCATATGCAGATGGCTGATCGGAGACGGGATCTGCCGTGAGCTCTTTGACTGTGGTGATCTGCTCCACCAGCAGATTGCTGCGCAGTGAAAAAGCGGCGAAGACCAGAAGTCCGACCGCGACGACACACGAAACTACTCGTAAGAATGACACGATTGCCCCCTGAAATGAGAAGGGCGCGCCCCGAAGGACGCGCCCACCCCTGTTACTTGTTGACCGTCACATAACGCAGGTCCAGGACGTTGTCCGGGCGCTGCACCACCGAGACTTTCTCGGAGGTACCCCAGCTCAGCGGCTGCTGGTGCAGAGGGATATGACCGACTTCCTCGGCGTGGATCTTGAACGCCTCGTCGATCATGTCCTGACGCTTGCCCTGGTCGGTTTCGCCCTGGATCATCTTGGTCAGTTCGGTGACGCGCTCGTTGCAGTAGCCGCCAAGGTTGAACGCGCCCATGCCATCGACACGGCAGGACAGCAGGCCCGACAGCACGTTGTGCGCGTCAAAGGTCGAGGGGGTCCAACCCAGCAGATAGAACGACGTGTCATAGTTGTTCTGGGCCAGTACCTTGCCAAAATACTTCGATTTGGTCTGGGCCAGAAGGTCCACCTTCACCCCTATCCTTGCAAGCATGGAAGCCGCCGCCTGACAGATCTTCTCGTCGTTCACGTAGCGATCGTTCGGGCAGTCCATGGTGATCTCGAAACCATCCGGATAACCGGCTTCGGCCATCAGCGCCTTGGCCTTGTCCACGTCGTAGGCAGGCCGCGACGCATTCAGATCCGCGTTGAAGCCATTCACCGCAGGCGCAACCATCAGACCTGTGGGCTGCGAGGCGGTCCGCATCACCTTGGCCTTGATCGCGTCGATGTTGATCGCATGCATGAACGCCTGACGGACGCGGACGTCCTTGAAGGGGTTCTTGCCCTTGATGTTCGAGTAAAGAAGCTCGTCGCGGTCCTGGTCAAAACCCAGGAAGATCGTGCGTGCTTCCGGACCGGCAAGCGGCATCACGCCCTCGGCACTGTCAAGACGTTCCCAATCCTGCACCGGCACCGGATATACCATGTCGACATCGCCCGAGATCAGCGCCGCGACGCGGGTCGCATCCTGGCTGATCGGCGTGAACACCGCTTCGGTGATGTTGCCGGGCATGTCGCCCCAGTAGTCCGGGTTCTTCTTCAGAACGGTCTTCACACCGGACTGACGCTCTGCCAGCATGAACGGACCGGTGCCATTGGCCTGCAGGTTGGCTGGGTTGCCCTCGTCGCCGCCCTTCACGTTGGTGGCTTCAAGCGCACCGACTTCCTCGGCCCACTCCTTGTCCATGATGTAGAAGATCTCGAGCTGGTTCACGAGGATCGGATCAGGGTTTGGCGTGTGAAGGTCGATGGTGAATTCGTCGATGATCTCGGTCTTTTCGATCAGACCTGCGACGATTTTCATGTCCGACCCTTCGGTGCGGATGCGTTCGACGCTGAAGGCCACGTCCTCGGCAGTCAGCGGATTGCCATTGTGGAACTTGACGCCCTGACGGATCTTGAAGCGCCAGACCTTGGGCGAGATGTTCTCCCAGCTTTCCGCCAGCGCGCCCACGGTTTCCATCTTGTCGTTCCGGATGACCAGACCTTCGTAGATATTGCGCTGGAAGCCCAGCGTCATGGTCTCGAAGAGGCCGTGCGGATCCATCGTCTGGACATCGCCCTGAAAGCCCCATTTGAAGGTCTCGGCGTGAGCGGCGGTTGTCAGGGCGGCACTGGCCAGCAGCCCCGCAATAACGCGCTTGAATGTCATCTTGTAACTCCCTGTCTGGTGTTATGTTGCAGCGCAAACACTCGCGCGATCATGTGCATGAGATTTTCGATTGGCAAGCCCCTGTCTATCTGCGGTACACTTCGCCTTGTGCGTGTCTAGTTCCGGTTGCGACTGCACTCGATCTGTTTACGTGTGGTAAGAGGAGACACCATGCAGAAATCCGTAGTCTGTGCCGCTTTTCTGGCTTTTTGGGGTTTTGGGACGGTTCAGGCTGAACCTGTCAATGTGTCCGCGATTGTCGCCGATGGCGGGTGCCCTGAGTGCCGTCTGAAACTGGCTGGGCTGAGGGATCTGGACCTTCCCGCCGCGGACTTCCGCGAAACCGATCTTGTCGAGGCAGATCTGAAGGGTGCAAACCTGCCCAACGCAGACTTCCGAGACGCAAACCTGCAACGGACCGAGTTGGAGCGTGCGGTGCTGATAGGGGCGAACTTCTCGGACGCGCGTCTGCGCGATGCGGATTTCGAGAAGGCAGATATCAGCGGGGCGCGGTTTGATCATGCGGATTTGCGGGATGCCGATCTGGCAAATGCCACGGCTCGGGTCACCAGTTTTGTCGATGCGGACCTGCGCGGAGCGTATCTGCGCCGTGTCATTGCCGAAGGTGCGATATTCTCCAAGGCACAGATGGGCCGCGCTGATCTGGAACGGTCGCTTCTGGTCGGAGCCAGTTTTCGCGACACGCGTATGGTGGGCGCCGATCTCGACAGGGCCGAAGCATCAGCTGCAAGTTTTGTGAACGCCGATATGACGCGCGCACGGCTGTCCAGTGCCAATCTGGTGGGTGCGGATCTGACCGGTGCGAACCTCGAGGGCGCTCTACTGCGCCGCACGGACTTCAGTGGTGCAAATCTCGCGGAGGTCGAGGGTCTGACGGCAGACCAGATCGCTCTGGCCTGCGGAAACGCTGAAACCAAGCTGCCGGATGGTCTGACGATCCAGCCGTGCGGCGCCGGGGACTGAATGCCCCCGGACCTGGCTGCTTTTGGCTCGGGGACCTGCCCTGAGGGCTGGCCCGGGTCGTCACATCGTCGACATGTGTCCACCGCCGTCCATCACAAGGTTCTGCCCGATGATGTAACCTGCATGGGTCGAGCACAGGAACGCACAGGTTGCACCGAACTCTTCCTTGCTCCCGAACCGGGCTGTCGGGTTCTGCGCGGCACGTTCTGCGTGGATCTCGTCGAAGCTGCGACCTGACTGTTTCGCCATTGCCGTGCTGCTGCCCTTCAGGCGGTCGGTGTCGAATGGGCCGGGCAACAGGTTGTTGATGGCGACATTGTGCGACGAAACCTTGCGTGCCAGCGCCGAAATCCCGCCGGTCAGTCCGGCGCGCGCACCGTTGGACAATTCCAGTGCCGGGATCGGTGCCTTCACGGACGCGGATGTGATGTTCACGATCCGCCCGAAGCCACGATCGCACATGCCGTAGACCGTGGCTTTGATCAGCGCGATAGGCGTGATCATGTTGCCCTCGACCGCATCGCGCCAGTCTTCCAGTGAGAAATCCTTGAAGTCGCCCAGCGGCGGCCCACCCGCATTGTTCACAAGGATATC
>JBGCFK010000083.1:0-4116 GCA_045106875.1 Paracoccaceae bacterium
CCCGTAGAGCATGTTGGTGGCGTTGGTATAGGGGAAGTAGCCCTTCTGGTTTGGCCCCAGCATATCGGACCAGTCCCAATAGGCGCGGGGGCATTTGGCCTGAGCATGCATCTTGAGGGCTTTGGCGGAGAAGGCGTTGAATGACAGCCCGGGCGGCAGCATCAAACCCTTCTGCGACCCCGAGATCGCGACATCGACGCCCCATTCGTCCATCCGGAAGTCCGCCGACGCCAAGCCCGAGATCGTATCCACCATCAGCAGAGCCGGGTGGCCCGCTTCGTCGATGGCTTTGCGCACATCGGCAATACGCGACGTACACCCTGTCGAGGTTTCGTTGTGTACCACACATATCGCGTGGATTTCGTGCCCGGTGTCGGCCTTCAGAGCATCGTGGATGGCTTCGGGTTTTGCGCCCGCGCGCCAGTCACTTTCGATCACCTCCGGCGCAAGCCCGATCCGGGTTGCCAGCTTGTGCCACAGGAAAGCGAAATGCCCTGTCTCGAACATCAGCACCCGGTCGCCGGGAGAGCACGTGTTCACAAGCGCCGCTTCCCAGGCACCCGTGCCCGAAGCCGGGTAGATCACCACTTCATGTTTTGTGCGAAAGATCCGCTTCATCCCCTCAAGGCATTTCAACCCAAGCGGTCCAAAATCCGGCCCCCTGTGGTCGATGACCTGCTGGTCAATGGCGCGCAGGATCCGGTCCGGCACAGCGGATGGCCCCGGTATCTGAAGAAAATGCCGGCCGGCCATGCAGTGCTCCCATATCGTCAGGCGGAAATCCGCGCTGTTGTTCTGTTGTTGCCTGCCATCTATGCAGAGCGCAGTACGGGCTGACAATGGCAACAACTTCCGAGCGGTGGGATATGGACTGGGACCGGCTGGCTGGCGAGATCGAGGGTGAGGTGCTATCAGGCGCCTTCGACCGTGGGCGCTATGCGACAGATGCCTCGATTTATCAGATAATCCCGGCAGGCGTGATCGTGCCCAGGACCTTTCGGGATGTCGAGACCACCCTGTCACGCGCGCGTGACGCAGGGATGCCTGTAACGGCGCGCGGCGGCGGCACCAGTCAGGCGGGGCAGACCATCAACAAGGGCGTTGTTCTGGATTTCTCAAGATATCTCAATGAGATAATCGAATTGGATATCCCTGGAATGCGGGCGGTCGTACAGCCAGGCATCGTGCTGGACGAGCTTAACAAGGTGTTAAAGCCACATGGGCTTTGGTTCCCGGTGGATGTCTCGACGGCCTCGCGGGCCACCATCGGCGGAATGGCGGCGAACAACTCCTGCGGCTCGCGGTCGATCAAGTACGGGCTGATGCGGGACAATGTGATTGCCATCGACGGGCTGATGGCGGACGGCAGCCGCGCCCGGTTCGAGGACACGCGCCGCGCGGCGAACAATCCACTCATCACCGATCTGATGGCGCTAGGCGCGCGCGAGGCCGAAGAGATCGCTGCCCGTTTTCCGCAGGTCGGACGCCGGGTTGGTGGCTATAACATCGACGCGCTGGTACCGGGCGACAATCCGATCAGGCTGTCGGATGTGCTGGTGGGGTCCGAGGGCACGCTGGCCATCTCGGAGACCGTCGAGATCCGCCTCTCCCCTCTCCTGAACAACAAGGCGTTGGGCGTCTGCCATTTCTCGACCTTCCATGCCGCCATGGACGCGGCGCAACATATCGTCGAGCTTGGCCCCGTTGCGGTCGAGTTGGTCGACCACAACATGATCCAGCTTGGCCGCGACATTCCTCAGTTCCGGCCCGTGGTCGAGGAGTTTGTCGACGGCGATCCTGCCGCACTTCTGCTGGTCGAGTTTGCCGAGCCCGATCCTGCCGAGAATTTGCGGCGTCTGGATGGTCTTGCGGACCTGATGGGACAGCTTGGCGGCTCTCTCGTACGCGCAGAAGACCCGGCGTTTCAGGCGCGGATCTGGGGTGTGCGGACGCAGGGGCTCAACATCATGATGTCGATGCGCGAGGCCGGAAAGCCTGTGTCCTTCGTGGAAGACTGTGCCGTTGCCCTGCCCGACCTTGCCGAGTTCACCGATCGGTTGACCGGCGTTTTCCGCAAACACGGCACGGACGGCACCTGGTACGCCCACGCCTCTGTCGGACTGCTGCATGTACGCCCGGTGCTGAACCTGAAGGAAGAGTTGGGCGCGAAGCAACTGCGCGCA
Organism: Paracoccaceae bacterium; assembly: GCA_045106875.1. Classification (GTDB taxonomy): domain Bacteria; phylum Pseudomonadota; class Alphaproteobacteria; order Rhodobacterales; family Rhodobacteraceae; genus Thermohalobaculum. Next base: position 2,184 of record JBGCFK010000083.1, read on the forward strand.
ATTGCCGAGGAAAGCTTCGACGTGGTCGCGGACTACAAAGGCTCTCACTCCGGCGAGCATGGCGATGGTATCGTTCGATCCGAGTTCCACGAGAAGATGTTCGGCAAACGGCTGGTCGGGGCGTTCGAGGAACTGAAGGACCGGTTCGATCCCAAGGGTGCTCTCAATCCTGGCAAGATCGTGCGCGCACCTCAGATGGACGATCGCAGCCTGTTCCGCTATCCACCTGATTATACTTACGATTCCACGAAACCGAAATTCGACTGGTCCGGCTGGCCGGGTGGCCTGCACGGCGCAGTGGAGATGTGCAACAACAACGGTGCATGCCGCAAGCTTTCGGGCGGCGCCATGTGCCCGTCCTATCGCGCGACTCGCAACGAGCGGGACCTGACGCGGGGGCGGGCCAATACGCTGCGACTTGCGCTGACAGGCCAGCTTGGGCCGGATGCGTTCGCCTCGGACGAGATGGCCGAGACCATGAAGCTCTGCGTCGGCTGCAAGGCGTGCAAACGCGAATGCCCGATGTCAGTCGATATGGCCAAGATGAAGATAGAGGCTGCGGCCGCCCGCGCGGACCGGCAAGGCGTCGCACTGCGCGAGCGGTTGGTCGCGCATCTGCCGCGCTACGCGCCCTTTGTGTCGCTGCTGCCATATGTTGCGAACTTACGCGATCAAGTACCCGGCTTTGCGTGGCTTTCCGAGAAGCTGGCCGGGTTGTCCGCGCAGCGAACTCTGCCGAAATGGCACTTCGCGTGGCGTGAGCCCGCCGATCAAAGCCGCCTGCCCGATGTCATCTTCCTGGCCGATACGTTCAATCGCTATTTCGAACCGGAGAACTGCCGCGCTGCCGTTCATGTGCTGGAAGCTGCAGGACTGGTCGTGGGCTATGCCCAGGCCCCCGAGCCGCGCCCGCTATGTTGTGGACGCACCTATCTGTCCGCCGGGATGGTGGATCACGCGCGCGCCGAAATGGAGCGTTCTGTCAATGCGTTACGCCCGTGGCTTGAAGCAGGTCTTCCGATCGTTGGGCTGGAGCCTTCCTGTGTTCTGACCTTCCGGGACGAAGCACCCCGGCTGCTGCCGAACTGGACCGAAGAAGATGGTCGCAAGGTCATGCTGTTCGAGGAGTACGTGGCCACGCTGGACTTGCCGACCAAGCGCCTGAATCGTAAAGCCTGGCTGCACGGGCACTGCCATCAGAAGGCCGAGGCCGTGATGGGACCTGTCGAGGCCACGCTTCGCAGGATCGAGGGACTTGACGTCAACATCATCGACAGCTCGTGTTGCGGAATGGCGGGTGCTTTCGGCTACCAAGCCGAGACCATCGACGTCTCCAAAGCCATGGGCGAGCTGAGTTTGTTGCCGACTGTGCGGGGCGCCGGTCCTGAGGATCTGATCGTGGCCGACGGCACCTCGTGTCGTCATCAGATCGAGGATGGCGCAGGCCGAGATGCATTGCATGTGGCCAGAGTGCTTGAGATGGCGCTCGACGCCCGGTAAGCACAACTCGAAAAGCGACAGGGACTTCAGATGACCGACGCCAACCTATACACGAAATTCGCCAACCGCTTCCCGCAAGACGCTGAAAATACGCGTTTTGCCGAGCTTGAGGATGGGCGGTTCTACCTGTATTCGGACATCGACAAGGTGACCGCGCGGATGGCCGCCACTTTAAGCGGTCTGGGCGTGATGCCGGGCGACCGCGTGGCAGCCCAGGTCGAGAAGTCGATGGAAGCGTTCATGCTGTACCTCGCCGTGGTCCGGGCGGGAGCTGTTTTCCTGCCGCTGAACACAGCCTACACACCTGCCGAGATCGCGTATTTTCTGGGTGATGCCGAGCCGCGTGTTTTCTTTTGCGATCTGGGAAAAGCCGAAGGTCTGGCTCCGGTCGCCGCAAAAGCAGCTGCCCGGCTGGCGACACTCGGCGCCTGGG
>JBGCFK010000084.1:0-6777 GCA_045106875.1 Paracoccaceae bacterium
TTGTGCACGACCAGCTTCTTCATGTCGCCTTGGCGCAGATCCTTGAGAATTCTCTGGTCTTCTACCGTCAGATCACCCGCGGCCGCAGGGTTTACCCCCAGGGAAATTATCCCTAAGACCAGCCCCAATATCGCATATCCACGCATGTATACCTCTCCTGCAGATCGAACGGCGACCAACTCCATGTCTCAAGATAAGCACAACAGCCCAGAAGAAAAGCTGCAGGCGAACACAATGTGGGGAGGCCGGTTCGCGGCTGGCCCCTCTGCTGTCATGGAGGCAATCAACGCATCCATCGATTTTGACAAGCGCATGTGGGCCGAAGATATCCTGGGATCGCGGGTTCACGCGGCCATGCTGGCCCGGCAGGGCGTGATCACTCAGGAGGATCAGGCCGCCATCGACCAAGGTCTGGACCGGGTTGCTGAGGAGATCGCATCCGGCACGTTCGAATACTCCGCTGCGCTTGAAGATATTCACATGAACATCGAGGCCCGCTTGCGCGCGCTGGTCGGCGATGCGGGCGCACGGCTCCATACGGGCCGTTCGCGCAACGATCAGGCGGCTGTGGATGTGCGGCTCTGGGTGCGCGCGCGGTGCGACGAGATTGATGCCAGCCTGACGCGGCTGATTGGCGCTTTTGTAGATCAGGCCAAGGCGGGTGCAGATATCGTCATGCCCGGGTTCACGCACCTTCAGACCGCTCAGCCCGTTACCTGGGGCCATCATATGCTGGCCTATGCCGAGATGCTGGACCGCGACAGGGGCCGGTTCCGGGATGCCCGCGCTCGGATGAACGAATCGCCCTTGGGTGCCGCTGCGCTTGCTGGGACGAGCTTTCCCATCGACCGGGACAACACGGCGCATGCGCTTGGGTTTGATCGCCCAATGGCAAATTCCATCGACGCGGTCTCGGACAAGGACTTCGAACTGGAGTTCATGGCAGCGGCCTCGATCTGTGCGATGCATCTCTCGCGGTTTGCCGAGGAACTGGTGATCTGGTCCTCTGCCCAGTTCCGTTTCGTGGTGCTGTCAGACGCGTTCACGACCGGCTCCTCGATCATGCCGCAAAAGAAGAATCCTGATGCCGCCGAGCTGATCCGCGGCAAAATCGGTCGCATCGCAGGCCATTTTCAGGGTTTGTTAATGGTTATGAAGGGATTGAGCCTCGCCTATGCCAAGGACATGCAAGAGGACAAAGAGGCAACGTTCGATGCTGCGGATACCATTGCACTGATGCTGGCGGCGATGGAGGGCATGGTGCGCGACCTTCGCCCGAATCCAGACGCTTTGCGTGCAGCGGCAGGCCAAGGATTTTCAACTGCAACCGACCTGGCCGATTGGCTGGTGCGCGTGCTTGGCATGCCCTTTCGCGACGCGCATCACGTCACGGGTAGCCTTGTGAAACTGGCCGAGGATGGGGGATGCGACCTGTCGGATCTGACCCTTGCAGCCATGCAAGGTGTCGAGCCGCGCATCACCGATGAAGTCTTCTCGGTTCTGACAGTTGACGCCTCGGTCGCAAGCCGCACAAGTTATGGCGGGACCGCGCCGGTTCAGGTTCGGGCACAGATCGCGCGCTGGCGCGACAGGCTGAAGGGGTAGTGATGCGGCTGCTTGGTTTCACAACGATGGCGTGCCTTCTGGCTGTAGCTCTGGTCGCCGGGTGCGGTAAGAAGGGCGCCCCCAAGCCACCTGCTCCGGCGGCGAAGACCGAGCAACGGGCGAGCTGACCATATGGATGTCAGCCGCACGATCTATCTGGCTTTGACCGTGCTTGCCCTGATCTTCCCGGTGCGGCGGTTCCTTTCATGGTTTGGTGAACACGGGCTGGACCTTCCTGATCTATGGGCAGAGTTGACAACCAGCGACCCTGTAAAGGGCGTGACGGCAGCGCTGATCCTCGCATCCCTCGCAACGCTTGTGTTCATCATTGGCGAGGCGACGACCCGGCGCGATTGGCTGTCGATGGTCTGCGTCCCCGTGACCCTTGTGTTCGGGGTAGCGGTTGGCCTGCCGCTTTATCTATACATGCGTCTTCGGCCACTCAGGTAGCGCACATGGATCATTTCACATATCGCGACGGCGTGCTCTTTGCCGAAGATGTACCCTTGCCTCAGATCGCGGCAGAGGTCGGGTCGCCCACCTATGTCTACTCGACTGCGACGCTGGAACGTCACTACCGCGTGTTCGAGGAAGCCTTGTCCGGCATGGACCATTTCATCGCCTATGCAATGAAGGCCAACTCCAATCAGGCTGTACTGGCGACGCTGGCACGGTTGGGTGCGGGCATGGATGTGGTATCCGAGGGCGAAATGCGCCGGGCGCTGGCCGCAGGCGTGCCGGGCGAGAAGATCGTGTTCTCGGGTGTCGGCAAGACAGAAGCCGAGATGCGGCTGGGGCTGAAGCACGACATCCGCCAGTTCAACGTCGAGAGCGAACCGGAACTGGAACAGCTTTCCCGCATCGCGACCGCCGTGGGCCGAACAGCCCGCATCACGGTGCGTGTGAACCCTGATGTGGACGCCAAGACCCATGCCAAGATCTCGACTGGCAAGTCCGAGGACAAATTCGGCATCCCACTGTCACGCGCGCGTGACGTATACGCGCGCGCTGCGGCGCTGCCTGGAATCGAGGTCGTGGGCATTGATGTGCATATCGGCAGCCAACTGACCGACCTTGCCCCGTACAAAAACGCGTTTGAGAAGGTAGCGGAACTGACCAAAACCCTCCGCGCGGATGGGCATCAGATCAGACGGCTGGACCTTGGTGGTGGGCTGGGCATTCCCTATCGCCATTCGAACGAGGCGCCGCCCCTGCCCTTTGATTACGGGCAAGTGGTGCGCGAAACTGTAGGTCACCTTGGCTGTGAAGTTGAAATTGAACCTGGCCGTCTGATCGCGGGCAATGCGGGAATTCTGCTCTCCAGCGTGATTTACCGCAAGGAAGGCGATGGGCGCGACTTCCTGATCCTCGACGCTGCCATGAACGATCTGATCCGTCCCGCAATGTACGAGGCCTGGCATGACATCGTGCCCGTTGCGGAACCCGGCCCGGATACACCGGTTGGTCCGGTGGATGTGGTCGGCCCGGTCTGCGAGTCAGGTGACACGTTTGCAAAGCAGCGCGATCTGCCTCGTATGGATGCAGGCGATCTCGTCGCGTTCCGCTCTGCAGGGGCTTACGGAGCGGTCATGTCGTCCGAGTACAACTCGCGTCCTCTTGTCGCTGAGGTACTTGTTCATGGCGATCAGTTTGCTGTTATCCGCCAGCGCCCCACATATGCAGAGATGATTGGGCGTGATACCGTGCCCGCGTGGTTGGATTCGGTCTGATCGAAGAAGTTGGAGCCGATACGAAAGGTTGAGATGCGCACTCACATCCGCAGTGGACTGAGGGGGGAAGACATCAGGGCCATCCGAGGGCAGCTCCGCCTGACGAAATGGTCCATGCGCGCCGAGGCGGTAGTCCGGGCCTTTTGGCCTGCGGCAACGTTGATCACCCTTCTGGCTGCGCTCGCGCTTCTTGGCGTTTTCGGGGCGTTTGGGCCTGTCATGCATTGGGTCCTCCTTGGCCTCGCAGGGGCCGGAGTTGCTGCCAGCCTTGTCTGGGGCGGCATGCGGCTCGAACTGCCCTCGGCCGAGGATATCTCCGAAAGGCTGGACGCGTCCAACCCACGTCGCCCTCTTGCCGCGCTGCGCGACAGTCTTGCGGTGGGCCGTGGAAGCGAAAACTCGGAGACGATCTGGCAAACCTACCGCGACCGAGCGAGGCGACTTTTGCCGTCCCTGACCGCGCAATGGCCTGATCTGCGGCTTTCCACTCAGGATCCATGGGCGCTGCGCCTGCTGGCTCTGGCGCTGCTTGGTGGCGGGCTGCTGGCTGCTGGCGGGGATATTGGCAACCGTCTTGTCTCGGCCAGCCAACCCTCTGAGGTAAAAGATACGGCAGGAGCGCAAACGTTCGACCGCGTGGCTGTAGCCGAGGCATGGGCGACACCGCCGGTCTATACCGGCATGGACACAATATACCTGAAAGGTGGCGCGACCGTCGAAGGACAGGAAACAGCCACCACACTGGTCCCGCAAGGCTCGGAGTTTACACTGCGCGTGACCGATGCGACTGCGATGCCTGAGCTTTCAGCAACCGCTCTGGCGGGCGTGGAGAGTTTCACGGATCTGGGCGGCGGGCTTGCCGAGGCACGCGGGGTGATATCGGACTCGGGCGATATCGTGGTCACACTTGGCGACAACGAACTGGCCCGCTGGTCAGTCGAGATGATCCCGGACGCTGTCCCGTCAATAGAACTGGACGGCGCGCCTTCAGTAACTGTGACGCGCGCATTGGAACTCGGCTTCAGGGCCTCGGATGACTACGGCATTGTCGCCGCATGGGCCGAGATAGCGCCGGAGGGGCATGATCCCGAAGCCGCAAAGGGCTTGCCGCTTCCCGTTATCAACTTCGGACTGCCACTGCCCATTTCGGGGGACCTGAAAGCCATCGAGGACCGGGCTATCCGCGATTTTACTTCGCATCCCTGGGCCGGCGCCGATGTGATGGTCGAGCTCTATGCCGAGGACGGCGCAGCGCAGGTTTCTACCTCTGGCCCGTTCGAGTTCCGTCTTCCCGCGCGGCGCTTCTCCAACCCACTGGCCCGTGCGCTGGTCGAACAGCGCCGCGAACTGGCACTGGATTACGGCGAAGCGTTCAGGGTGCTGGACGTATTGCAAGCCGTGATGCGCAGACCGCACGAGCTGTTCGTTGAGCCAAATCCGGGGGCGTATCTTGCGATCCGGACGGCAGTGCGTCGGCTGGCCAACGGGATCGGTACGGAAAACGTGCCCGATGCCGCGCCGGAAGTGATCGAACTGCTTTGGCTTGCGGCGCTTGGTCTGGAAGACGGGAACCTCTCGGAGGCAATGGAGCGATTGCGTCAGGCACAGGAGGCGCTGCGCGAGGCGCTTGAGAACGGTACCGAGGAAGATATCCGCAAAGCGATGGAAGAGTTGCGGGCGGCCTTGAACGAATATCTCCAACAGCTCGCCCAACAGCAGCAACAGAATCCGCAACAGCAGGGTCAGATGGACCCGAACCAGCAGCTGAGCCAGCAGGATCTGCAGGAAATGCTGGACCGGATGCAGGAGCAGGCCGAAAGCGGGTTGCGCGACGAAGCGCGCGAGATGTTGTCAGAACTGAGCCGGATGCTCGAGAACCTGCAGTCAGCGCAGCAGCAACAGCAAGGGCAAAGCCCCGGCGAGCAGGCCATGCAGGAACTGCAGGAGATGATCCAGCGACAGAGAGATCTGTCTGATCGGACCTTCGACGAACTGCGCCAACGCCAGCGCGAGCAACAGCTTGGCCAAGGCCAGCAACCTGGCCAGCAGCCTGGACAGCAAGGCCAGCAGCAGCCCGGTTGGGGTGAAGGCCAGGGTCGCGGCGACGAACATGGTCAGCAAGGCCAACAGCAGGGTCAGGGGCGCGGCGAAGGCCAGCAGCCCGGACAGCAACAGGGCGAAGGCGGATTAGCGGCCGAGCAGGACGCACTGCGCCGCGAGTTGGAGAACCTGTCCCGCGGGCTCGGATCGGATGATGCTGCGCAGGCTCTGGAAGACGCAGCACGTGCCATGGGTCAGGCCCGCGAAGACCTGCAACAAGGCCAGAATTCGGACGCTGTACGAGATCAGATGGATGCGCTCGACAGTCTCAATCAGGGCGCAGACGCGCTGGCGCAACAGTTGCAGGAAGGCCAGGGACAAACCCAGGCTGACGGCAACCGGCGCGGCGAAGGCGAGCGCTTCGGTGACAATGACAGCGACCCCTTCGACCGGCCTCAAGGACGACATGACGGAGCACTGGACGGCCCGCGCGGCATGACGCCGGACCAGTCCGTGACCGGCAGAGCGCGCGAGTTGATGGAAGAGCTGCGCCGCAGGGCCGCCGAGCCGGAACGCCCAGAGCTGGAACTGGACTATTTCGACCGCCTGATGGAGCGCTTCTGAACCAGACGCGGCCATGTCCGTAAACGGACCCTGCCCGGACTGCGCCGGGCCGCTGCGGGGACAAGCCCCGCAGATGGCCGCTTTCGCGCTCGTGGCAACCACTGATCCTCTATCTGACCTCATCTTGCTTGGAGAATCAGGCGCGCACTGCTAGGTCTAGGGGCATGAACGCCCTCGACCGCAATATCATGGGCTCAGCCCCAGAAATTCGGCGCCTGCCCGAAGCAATGGCCAATCGCATTGCAGCAGGTGAAGTCGTCGAGCGTCCTGCTTCGGCGGTGAAGGAACTCGTCGAAAACGCAGTCGATGCCGGCGCATCACGGATTCACGTCACCATAGCCGAAGGCGGCAAATCACTGATCCGCGTCACTGATGACGGATGCGGCATCGCGCAAAGCGATCTGGCACTGGCACTTGAACGCCACGCAACCTCAAAGCTTGCAGGTGACGATCTTCTGGACATCCGACATTTCGGTTTTCGCGGCGAAGCCCTGCCGTCAATAGGCTCGGTTGCGCGGCTGTCCCTGACATCACGCGTTTCAGGCGCCGACGCATGGGTTCTGGATGTTTCTGGCGGCACAATGGACGCCCCCCGACCAGCCGCGCACCCGCACGGTACAACGGTCGAGGTAAGGGATCTCTTCTTTGCCACCCCTGCCCGGCTGAAGTTCCTGCGCTCGACCCGGGCCGAGACACAGGCCGTTGGAGATGTTCTCCGCCGACTTGCGATGGCGGAGCCCGGTGTTGCCTTCCAGCTGGACGATGTCACCGACGCCCC
>JBGCFK010000085.1:0-4841 GCA_045106875.1 Paracoccaceae bacterium
TTCAGTCATCGACGGTCTTTCTGTATCAGGAGATCGCGCGCCCGCTTTATTCTGGGTCCAACCAGACGCCGGGCGGCGGTATCATTGGCTATGGCGATGACTGGTATCGGCAATTCGGTCCGACCTTCGCATGTTTCGACGGCGACTATGATGACGCCGTGCTTGAAGAAACCGTGCTTGCAACCATCCAGGTGGGCATTGATCTCTATGGCAAGCTGGTAGACGGCGGCCGTATCATCCCGGCCCACGCGCATCATGCGGGCCGCAAGGGTATGGTCATGATGGCTGGCCTGTTGCTGAACGATCAGAACATTTTGGATCAGTGCTATTCCGCCCAGTATCCCGAAAACTTTGGTGTAGACGACGCGCATTGTGGCTACGCCCGTCAGGACATGGTTGGCGTGCAGCCGCGGCGCCATAAAGGGTTCTGGCAATACAAATATGAGCAGGAACATGTTGGCCTTGCCCACTGGTCACATGTGTTCAGCGGTGCCGACCGTTATGACCTTGCAACGAACGAGCAAACCAACGGCCCTGACCTGCATCGGATGCCGTATTTCACGCTCAGTTTTGAGAATGAAATGATGTATCAGACTCTCTGGGGCATGATGCGTGACCCTACGGCAGAATACTACAATCCGGCCTATTTCGACATGGCGGATCGCGTTCTGGCAATTCGGTTTGGCGACCAGATCGACGGCGTTTGGAACGCCAGCCGAACAGGCCAAGATCATTTCATTGGAAATTTCCAGTCCATTTCCCCCAATAACACCCGCGTGCAGCACCACAAGATCATGCGCGATAACATCAGCCGTCCGAACTATGTCCATGACATGATCCCCGAACCTCTGATCAAGCCACAAGTCACCCACGATGGCTCGAGCGGGCATATTGACGTCGATTTCAACGTCAACGACTTCCGCTGCCCTCAGGATAAGGACGCGGCGATCACGGGATATGATCTTCGGTGGACAGCCTATGCAGGCGGATCTGAAACTGTCACAAGTGAGGCGGATCCCGAGTATATCGGCAATTTCGACTGGACCGTGATCGAAGATATATCGATCCCATATCAGCTAACTGGCGTGCCGCGCGGCGTTCGGATCAAGGTCCAGATCCGCATGAAGAACGGGAACGGCTCAGGCCCGTGGATGGATGACCGCAAACGCGAGCATTATGCGGAAGGCAACGCAACGTCCTTTGCCATGTTCTCAGGCAGTCCCCGATTTTCAACAGACATCGCTGTGCCAGACAACGCGTTGTTCAATACTCCGCCTTTGAACTACTTCCTTCCAACAGTAGACAGGGCCGCGGTCCTGGTGGGCGGCGCCGTGACGATGGATGACGGAACCTGGATTGAAAACCCGGCGACCACATTGACCGAACGTGTCTGGCAGCAGTCTGATACCCAGGATGGCTCGATGGGGTGGACGATCATTGCTGGCGAAACAGGGATTTCGATAACACCAGGTGTAGCCTTGGAGGGCAAGTTCCTGCGTCCCGGTGTCAGGAAGACAAACTCTGAAGGAGTGTCTGATTGGCACTATGGCAACGATGACAATGTGACCGCCGTCGTCCAGCCTGTCGCCGTTGACCGTAACGCCGCCCAGAGCGGATCGTCGCCCCACAATCCGGGCAGTGGCCCGCTGGGTGGTAAAATTCTTTTGATCTTTTTCGCGACGCGGGCGCCAAACCCCATCGCCGTAGGTGGCTCGATCGGGGCATATAGTTTTGGGGCGCCTGAGGTTCTCTACGAGGACAACACGGGGACGAACACGCCAAACCGGGAACGTCAGATCGTATATCAGGTCGTGGTTCCGGCGGGTGAGGCGGCCGAGACGATCACCTTCACCTATGCTGACAGTAGGAACACGGTCGCCGTTTACGAGCCGTCCAGCCTCATGCAGGTCATAGCGACCGACAGTGACCGGTCCGGCCTGACGACGTCGGTTGAAACGGTTCTTGGCGGAGCGGCGCTCTGGATGTCGCGGTCCGATGGCGCCGTCGCATTCGCCGACAGCCCGACGCTTGTGAGGCACAAGGACAATCCGGCTGCGGCTGCGTTGTCAGACGCATGGGCTTTTGCCCATGACTTCAGCGTCGGCGACAGCTCGGTCAGCGCCACGCATACGACCAACCGGGCCGGAAACGGTACCCGGGTCACGCTGATCAGCTTGGGGCCTGTCCCCTGACGCCAGCCTTGGCAAGAAATCGTTCGTTGTTCCCTGATACTGGTCCATATACTAGTCTGAGGCGATTTGATCTTACGCTGAATCATGTGGCGTTTTGAAAACCGAGGAACCGCTTGCTGCTGCAAGCGTGGCCGGCTTTCTGAACGCTCTGCCGTTTGATCAAAACGCTTTGATGAATTCAGGTGATCCCATTGTTGGGATCAGGGCCTGTATCCGCGTATATGGACGTAAGCAGCATGGCGCAGGGTTTCGCCCAACCGGCAGTGATATCTCAGCCCGCCAGCAATCGGGCGATGATATTTCTGTTCGTTCTGTGTCTGATCATTCCGGCCAACTTTGATGTCGCCGGACTGAACCTCAGCACCACCCGGCTCTTCGTCCTGCTCGCCCTGATCCCATTGCTCATACAGTGGGTGTCGGCCAGGGCGGGGGGCATCCTGGCGGTCGATGTTTTGATCTTGTTCCATGCCGTCTGGGTCGTCATTGCGCTGGTTGTCAATCACGGCATGCCTCGTTTCGCTTATGGCGGCATGCTGCTGGCCGAAACACTGGGCGGCTTTCTGATCGGGCGCATGCTTATCCGCAGCGCCAGCGATTACATCGGGCTGTTCAAGCTACTTCTCAGCGTGCTGCTGGTCCTGCTGCCCTTCGCCTTCTACGAGCTGGTCAGCAACAAGGCTATCATGCAGGATCTGTCCCGCATGATCTTGGGATCGGGGCATAACGACGTGAACCACCACCCGCGCATGGGATTCTACCGGGTCCAGTCGGTCATGCAGCATCCGATCCTCTTTGGCGTGTTCTGCTCGACCACGGTGGCGAACGCCTATTTCATCTGGTCCTACAGCCTGCCCGCCGCCACGATCCGGATGGGAATCGCCTTGACTGCGACCTTCACTTCGCTGTCCTCGGGCGCGCTTTTGGCCAGTGTTCTGCAAATCCTGATGATCGGCTGGGGCAAGGTGACCGGGAACGCCTGGAAGGTCCTGGCGATGGGCACAGCGGGATTGTACGTCTTTCTGTCGATCGCCTCGAACCGGGGGCCGGTTGTCCTGCTAATCGAAACCCTGACATTCAATTCCGGCACCGGCTGGACGCGCATTCACATATGGCGCCACGGTATCGACGACGTGATGCGTAGTCCGGTGTTCGGCATCGGACTGAACGACTGGACACGGCCGTTCTGGCTGGCGGATTCCGTTGACAATTTCTGGTTGCTGACCGCCATGCGCTATGGGGTCGTCGGATGGTCCTTCCTGGCGGGAGCGTTCATCATGCAGGGCTACAAGGTCGTGTCCGCGAAAAACCTCACGGATTATGAAAAGCAGCTGCGGATTGGCTACATGATCGGCCTGATCAGCCTGAGCATGAGCCTGGCGACCGTGCATATCTGGGGGCCGACCTATGTGCTGCTTCTGGCCTATCTGGGGGCGGGATCGTGGTTCTACACCCGCCCGGACTCAGCGCCTGGCGCTTTGGACTCAGACACTGACGCCGATGCTGTCGACGGCGCGCGCCAGCCCGCGAAGCCCCGCATGGCGATGGGCCAGCCACAGTATTCGCGGATGCGTTCGGCGCCTGCCGAAACACCCAAAACGGCGAAAGCTCCACGCCGCGCGTCCCCCTACAGCCGGACCGTCTTGTCTGACCCCAAGAGACGCAAGCAATAACGTTTCCATCATAAAATTCCGCTCTGTATATAGCAGCGGAAAGTGTTCAAATTCCGCGGACGGAAGGTCCTGATCAGATGAAACAAATGATGACGGACCTTCTGGGGCTTTTGCTGCCCCGCGAGCGGCGAAATTTCTACATTCTGGTGGTGATGGCCGCCATATCGGCCCTGCTCGAAGCCAGTTCGATCGCTTCCATCCTGCCGCTGCTTTCTGTTCTGGCGCAGCCGACGCTGATCGAAACCAACGAATATCTCGCCATGGGATACCGCCTCACGCAGGCCGATGGGATCTCGCAGTTTCAGCTGTATCTTGCGGTTGGCGCCTTTGTGATGGTGGTGATGGGACTGCTTTTGAAAGGCATGATGACCTACGCCATCACCCGGTTCAGCTCGATGCGGGAATATTCAATCTCAAGCCGGCTTCTGCAGGGCTATCTGCATCAACCTTATGAGTGGCATCTGTCGCACCATTCGGCTGAGCTGAGCAGGTCTGTCTTGGCGGAGGTCAACGCCCTGATCGGGCAGATGCTGCAGCCCCTCTTGCGGCTGATCGCCAGCGCCAGCCTTGTGCTGTTTCTTGTCATTGTGCTGTTTCTGGCCGAGCCTGTGGTCGCGACCATCGTCGCCTTCATGCTGTCGTCCGCCTATCTGGGCATCTACACCACGATACGCAGATATCTGACGCGGCTGGGCAAGCGCCGTTTTGATGCGAACGCCCAGAGGTTTCGCATGACCCAGGAGGCGTTGGAGGGCGTTAAATACGTCAAATTGCGCAGTCTTGAAGATGTCTATGTCGGCCGCTTCAACACGCCAGCCCGGATCATGGCCCGGGTCAGCGCCATGATGCAGGAAAGCTTCACACCGCTAAGGGGGGCAGTCCTGCCCGACACCGCGCTGTCAGACGACGGCGCGAGCCAGCGGATCGACCTGTTGGCCGGGTTGGAGATCCGACGCCCCGAACGGTCGCGCTCCGGCTT
>JBGCFK010000086.1:0-6480 GCA_045106875.1 Paracoccaceae bacterium
TCAATCCGGTGATCCCGGTGATGCCCACGTAGTAGTAGGCCGCAGCGCCCTCGGCGTTCCAGAAATGCATCATCCCGAACAGCAAAGACGGAATGAGGGCCCATGCGATCACAGACCCGAACCGGGTGCCCAGCTGTTGCAGCAGGTATCCGCGAAAGAGCAACTCCTCTGCTGTGGCTTGCAGAAACACACAGGCCATGAGCGGGACCAGAAGCACCGCCCAGCTGCCGATGTCTTGCGCCTGCGTCGGTAGCCCCACGAACATCGATGCGATTGCCAGTGACACGCAGGAAAATACCAGCGCCAGCAGAATACCGCGCCCAAGATCTCGCCACTGGATCCGCCGACCGGGATCGAACAGCGTCCAGAACGACTGCCCATGCATTACCCGGAGTGCGATTGCCAATCCGACCCAGATCCCTACGAAACTGAGCAATGTGACAATGATGCCAGCTCGGCTGCCGGGAACCGCAAGCCCGCCCATGGACTCCAATGCGAGATTCGCGTCTCCCAGCATCAACCAGCGCAGCAGCACCCATCCAAGCACCACCAGAATCATGCCGATCACGTAGACGCCAATCGTGATGATGAACCCCAGCACAAACCGCCAGGCGCCCGGTTGGGTCCGCGCGGGTGCAAGATAGGCGTCAAGAGAAGTGCTATGGTGCATCTATATGTTTCTCTTCAGTCAGCTGTGTCGCAGAGTTTCCCAATCTCGACCCTGCCTGTGTCAGGAATTGGGCAAACTGCGACACATACGCTTGAGAGCAAGGCCCGGCCTCGTTAGTGTGCCCGCAAATTCAGCCCGGTTGTCATCCGGGCTGACGGGGGAGTAACGCGCCCACAGGGCGGGAGCAAACAGGATAAGCGATCATGGACGCTAAGACGTTCGACAAGTCCCGGCTGGTCAGCCGCCACGTCACCGAAGGCCCGGCCCGTGCGCCGCACCGGTCATATTACTATGCGATGGGTCTGACCGATGACGAGATCCATCGGCCCTTTGTCGGTGTTGCCACTTGCTGGAACGAGGCAGCGCCGTGCAACATCGCGCTTAACCGACAGGCTCAGGCCGTCAAGCTGGGCGTCAAGGAAGGCCGGGGCACGCCGCGCGAATTCACCACCATCACCGTCACCGACGGGATTGCAATGGGTCACGAGGGCATGCGGTCGTCTCTTGCCTCGCGCGAGGCCATCGCCGACACGGTCGAGCTGACCATGCGCGGCCATTCCTACGATGCCCTCGTCGGACTAGCTGGCTGCGACAAGTCTCTGCCCGGAATGATGATGGCCATGGTGCGCCTGAATGTGCCATCCGTCTTTATCTATGGCGGGTCGATCCTGCCCGGCAAGGTGCCTGCGGGCGCTGATGTCCCCGAGGACTTCGCCAGCCGCGATCTGACCGTTCAGGACATGTTCGAGGCAGTGGGGCGTCACCAGAACGGCACGCTGTCCGACGCGGCTCTGGAGATCCTCGAGCGTGTTGCATGTCCCTCGGCGGGCGCATGCGGCGGACAGTTCACCGCAAACACCATGGCGTGCGTGTCCGAGGCGATCGGTCTTGCGCTGCCGCAATCGGCTGGCGCTCCTGCGCCTTACGAATCGCGCGATCAGTATTCCGATGCGTCCGGGCGGGCAGTCATGGGGCTGCTGGCCCAGAACATCCGTTCGCGCGACGTGGTCACACGCGAAGCGCTGGAGAACGCGGCACGTGTCGTCGCTTGCACCGGCGGCTCCACCAACGCAGGCCTGCATCTTCCCGCCATCGCTCACGAGGCTGGCATCGACTTCAACCTTCAGGACGTCTGCGACATCTTCAAGGACACTCCGTATTTCGTCGATCTGAAGCCGGGTGGAACCTATGTCGCCAAGGATCTCTACGAGGCGGGCGGCGTCATGGTCGTGATGAAGGAGTTGATGAAGGGTGGTTACATCCACCGCGACTGCATCACGGCCACCGGCAAGACCATGGGCGAGAGTCTCGACAACATCGCAGGCGAAGCCGATGGCAAGGTGATCTATCCGATTGAAAAGCCCATCACGGCCACAGGCGGTGTCGTGGGTCTGATCGGAAACCTCGCGCCAGAGGGCGCCATCGTCAAAGTTGCAGGCATGAAGAAGCAGAAGTTCGAGGGCCCCGCGCGGGTGTTCGAATGCGAGGAAGACGCGTTCGAGGCCGTCCAGAAGCGCGAATACGAGGAAGGCGAGGTTATCGTCATCCGCAACGAAGGCCCTGTAGGCGGCCCCGGCATGCGCGAGATGTTGCAGACCACAGCTGCGATCTCGGGCCAGGGCATGGGCTCGAAAGTGGCGCTGATCACGGATGGCCGATTCTCGGGCGCGACACGCGGTTTCTGCGTCGGCCATGTGGGCCCGGAGGCTGCCGTGGGTGGACCTATCGGCCTGCTGCAGAACGGCGATATCATTCAGATTGACGCTAAAAAGGGAACCATCAAGGTCAAGCTCAATCAGAAGGAGTTGCGGGCACGCAAAAAGGACTGGGCTGGCCCCCGTGAGACCATTTACGGCGCGGGTGCGCTGTGGAAATATGCCCAGACAGTCGGCGGGGCCCAGCAGGGCGCTGTCACGCATCCGGGCGGCAAGGCGGAACGCCACTGCTATTCGGACCTCTGACGGAACCGGAGCCGGGATTTTGGGTATGTTTGCGCGTTTATGCCTGATTGGCGGAATGCTGATAGGAGTGCAATCTCTTGCGGGTTGCGATCTGCCATTGGACCCGGGGTTCAGTGGCGTGTCTGCCGAGCAGGCCCGGCTTCGTGCCGACGGCTACTACGTTGTCAGTGTTGGTGAGGATCGTGCCGTTGTATCCGCCAAGGGACGGCAGGTGGCGATCAAGCCCGCCAAGGGTTTCTGCGTTGCCAGCGATTCTGTCGAAGCATCGCGCCTGTCCGCCTTTGCGCTTATTGCGGATTGTGCGCTCGACAAGGCACCCGACAAATCAAAGCGCGGCGCGCGCGGCGAGCTGAAACTGCCGAGGGGCGTTCCGGGAATCATCACGATCTCGGTGTCGGGCAACCCTCAACTGGAAGAAGCTGACAGCCTCGAGGGCATGGAGGCCTTCCTGAGGACATCTGATGGCCTGAAGCTGCTGGGGCGCGGAACGGACCCTTTCGCAGTGAAAGTCAAAGAGATCCGGCAGATCGGCGATGGCATCTATGTTCTGGTCGAGGATGCAGGTGAGGGCGTCTTGCCAGTGCTCTCCAAACGGTTCTGGCGGGGCTTTGTGCAAGTCAACGAACGGATGGCCGTTGTCACCGTTTCCGGCTTCCGGGCGCGTCCCCTCGGGAACGACAAGATGTTGCAATATCTGGTGGACCAGGTGCAAACGCTCACAGTTGCCAATGCGACGCCGATCAACGAGCCGCAACAGGTGCTGGTGGCTGATGCCGGGACCTCTGAGGCAGGCCGCGTCGAAAGCGGTGCCGTTGCGCTGACTGACCTTCAGCCGGAGCCGCTCGAGATTTCAGTGGCCAAGCGCCCAAGCCTTTCCAAAGCGCCGGAACCACGTCGGCGTCCAAAGCCCGCGACGGTTGAAAAACCGACGGTGATTGCTTCGGCGCGCGAAGAAGTGGCCACGACAACTCCGATCGAGCCCAAGCCCCAACTTGCTGCCACGCCGGCGCCTGAGGCGGCCCCAAGCGTGGAGCTCAAGAACCCCGCCAAATCTGCGCCCAAGCGCGCTGCACCTGCCAAGAAGGCCAGCAGACTGGCCGTTGCCCGGCAAGCAGCAACTCCCGAGGCCCGGCCGTCTTCCAACAGCAAGACCAAGGCAGCAACGAAACTGGCCCCCGCCAAGGCACCCTCGGCTCCAAAGCGCCCTGCGGTCTGAACTCTGACGGACAAAATTGCATACCGTCCGGTCTTGGTAACGGATTGGTAACCCAGCATTGGTTTTCTGGGTTTGTTCTCAGAAGAGAGGCAGGGGTCATGTCAAACAACGTCGAACATAACATTTCTGGAATGGCAGAACATGCGGGTCTCGGGCTCGTGTTCTCACAACCCGATGCAACGCCCGAGGTCAGGGCGCAAGGGCAGGCCCGGCGTCGGGCAAATCTTGCTCAAGGGCATCGCACGCGTTTGCGGGAGCGGTTCCTCAGAGCCGGTGCCGAAAGCGTTGCCGACTATGAAATGCTGGAGCTGGTACTGTTCCGAGCGATTCCGCAGCGGGATGTCAAACCCATTGCCAGACAGCTACTGGACGTTTTCGGCGACTTCAATGGTGTGATCTCAGCGCCCGTTGCACGGTTGGCCGCAGTCAACGGGATCGGTCCTTCCGTGATCTGCGAGCTGAAGATTGTCGAGGCCGCAGCGCAGCGCCTGTCGCGCGCCCGGGTCTTGAATACCTGTGTGCTGTCCAGTTGGGCGGCGCTGATGGATTACTGCAAGACAGTGATGGCGCATCGGCAGACGGAACAATTTCGTATCCTGTTTCTCGACCGCAAGAATGTCCTTATTGCAGATGAGGAGCAGGCCAAGGGGACCGTCGACCACGTGCCGGTCTATCCACGCGAAGTGGTGAAACGGGCGCTTGAACTGAACGCCTCTGCGATCATTCTGGTGCACAATCACCCCTCCGGCGATCCGACCCCCAGCAAGACCGATATCGACATGACCCGTCAGATAGAACGGGCCTCAAAGTCAGTGGGTGTGGTTGTCCATGATCACGTTATCGTTGGCAAAGCCGAGGATGTGAGTTTCCGATCACGGGGACTTCTTTGAGCAGCAGCCTTTTCTGAGGAAATTGGCTTCGGCCCGCTTGCGCGGCCCTCAGACAACATACCCCGCGTCCGTCGCTTCGCTGGACGCGGGCGTGGCGCCTGGCTGCAGTCGGCTTTCTGCAATTGCTACTGCCATGCGGATCAGCACTCGGGCACGTTCACTGCCAGCCCGCCTTGCGAGGTTTCCTTGTATTTGTCCGACATGTCCCGCCCGGTCTGGCGCATTGTCTCGATACACGCATCCAGCGACACCAGGTGGCGCCCGTCACCCCTGAGTGCAAGCGATGCTGCCGACACTGCCTTTATCGCGCCAAGCCCGTTGCGCTCGATGCAAGGCGCCTGGACGAGGCCAGCTACCGGGTCGCAAGTCATTCCCAGATGATGCTCCAACGCAATCTCTGCTGCGTTCTCGACCTGATCCGGGGTGCCCCCAAGTGCAGCACAAAGAGCGCCTGCCGCCATCGCCGCTGCTGAACCTACCTCGGCCTGGCAGCCGCATTCAGCACCGGAAATGGATGCATTGTGCTTGATGATGCCGCCGATGGCTGCCGCCGTTAGCAACATGTCGTGCACGCTTTCATTCGTCGATCCCACGATCTGATCTCGGTAGTAGCGCAACACCGATGGCATGACGCCCGCCGCGCCGTTTGTAGGTGCCGTCACGACTTGACCGCCGGCCGCATTTTCCTCGTTCACGGCCATCGCATATGCCGAGAGCCAGTCATTCGCCACATGCGGCATTGCGAGGTTGCGTGTCTGTTCTTCCAGCAGTTGCTTCCTGATCGACCCGGCTCGGCGGCGCAGGCGCAACCCGCCCGGCAAAATGCCGTCAGCTTCAAACCCCCTGTTGATACAATCAGTCATCACCTGCCAAATTCTGTCCAGACCCCTATCCAGCGCAGCCCTGTCCATACTGGTCTCTTCGTTCGCGCGCTTCATCGCTGCAATCGACAGCCCGGATCCATGTGCCATTTCCAGCATTTGCCGCGCGGTCGAAAACGGGTGCGGCACCGGCGAGTGCGCCCCGTCGACGACTTTGTCTGATGAGAGCAACTCGGCTTCGGTTTTCACGAAACCGCCGCCGATCGAGAAGTAGGTTTCGCGATGGGCAAGGTTGCCGGCCTTGTCCCACGCCTCCAACACCATTCCGTTCGCGTGCAAATCCAGAGCGGGCCCATAGTCGAAAACCAGATCTGTGCTGGGATCAAAGCTCAGCTCAAGGCCCAGGGGCGTCAGCCGCAAGTCTGCGGCAATGCCTGCCAACGTCGTTTCAGCAGCTTCTGGATCCAGTGTTTCCGCCTGGAACCCCGCCAGTCCAAGGATCACCGCGCGATCCGTGGCATGTCCCTTGCCTGTGAATGCCAGGGATCCATGCAGCCGACAGGCGACTTTCGCCGGCACGCTTGCTCCGGGAATGCGTCCGCGGCCCGTACGCAGATCCTCCAGGAACCGTGCCGCAGCCACCATCGGCCCCATGGTGTGCGAGCTTGAGGGGCCGATGCCGATCTTGAAGATGTCAAAGACGCTGAGGAACATGAGCCCGCCTGTGATTCTGTTATACCCCGCTTATACGCCGTTGTCCGGGCACGGAACATGACAAGACGACGGGATGGGTCTCTGGCGCGACGGAGCCGGTGCAGTATTGTGGCGGGTGATTCGAAGGGGTTCACGCCATGACCGATCTGTCGCCAGCTGAGTTGGCCAAGAAAGCCGCAGCCGCAAATGCGCTTGATTTTGTCGAGGA
>JBGCFK010000087.1:0-6739 GCA_045106875.1 Paracoccaceae bacterium
GCCCGTCCATCTGGTCGAGTTCGAAGTGCTGTATGCGTTGGCCCAACCGGTTCATGCCGTGTTCCGCAGAAACGGTCCGCTTGCATCCAACATGGACCTGAGGCTGAGGGATTGCCTCGAACACAATCTCATATTGCCGGCCCGCGCCTACGGAGTTCGACATCTGCTCGAAGCAGGGGGCCAACCTTCGGAAACGGAAACTGAATCCAGCTGTCGAGACTGAATCCTTTGAAATGATCCGTCATTACATTCTGCACGAGGATGCCGTTGGTTTCCAAATTCCGATTGGACTGAAATTGAAGTCAAATGATGTGATCACGCACCGTCCGATATCACCGCGGGATGTCAGCCGTGGGCAGCTTTTATTGGGTCAAATGAAAGGCCGTGCCTTGCCAGTTGCGTCTGCAAAGTTTGCGCAGCAACTTGCATTGGCGCTGGCTCAAAACATCCCGGCATAGTCTTCAGCGAGAGCATCTGGCAAAACTTCCCTACGCTGCCTGATGGAGCCAGCGCGTCCATTGGGCTTCTGCTCGATACAAAATAGCTGCCGTGTGCCTGAGCTGGCGGATCAAACGCGGTTGCTTCGGGTGAACCGGTGGCAAGAAGCAGTGCTGAATGTGGTCTGTTTGGGTTGTATCTGCTGCTCCATTCCATTTGCGGTGCTCAGACAACAGGACGCTCGCTGACACCGTGCTTATCCCGAAGGTGCGTCAGGCCAGTCGTTTGGCATCGCCGTCTTCCGGAAAACAGGATGCAACCATTCTTTTGAGTTCACGACCCGCACTATCGTGATGTGGAGCATCTGCTCGGCGACAAGCAGGTTGAGGCGGGCGTTCCTGTCCTCAGGTCGACCAGCCGCTTCGCATCCGAGGGCTCAATGCCGCCAAACCGTGGAGGAGGTTCAAGGCCTCTACATATCGCGTGCGCACTAATGACAATATGACTATGAGCAGTGCATTGCCAACTTGACGAGGGCAGCGTCCTGCCCCGCCGCACCGACGAGCCCGATACCGACGGGCGCTCCGTCGACAACGCCTGCCGGGATGTTCAACTGAGGATAGCCAGCCAACCCTGCCGGACAGAGCAGGTGCAAAGCTCGCATCCTAAAGTCATCCAGGGTGTTATTCTCTGCCTCACGAAATGGTGCAGGGCCAGGGCTGGTGGGCAGAACAAGAAGCGTATCGCCAGACAGCAGTTCTGCCATTCTTGCATGAACACCGACGCGTGCCGCCTGCGCTGCGGCAAACGCATCTGCCGCGATGCCGGCAGCCATTGCGAAGCGATCCGCTATTCCGGGGCCAAAGTCGGGGCTTGTCTCTGCGACCCATGCTCCATGCGCCTGCCAGACCTCGGCTGCCTGATGTATACGGAAGGTCTCGAACCATGTGTCCAACCCTTCGGGTGCCAGGATGACCGGGACGGCTGCACCGAAAGCAGCCTCCAATCTTGCGAGCGTCGGTCCAAGTGCCTCGACGGTCTCTGGCTCGGCCTGCGCCCAAGCATCGACGGGCAGAAGCAGGGTCGGAGCGGCCGAACCGGTTTCGACCATGTCATGCGCTTCGCAGACCGTCGCGAGGGTCGCAAGATCGCGGGTAAACCAACCGACCGTATCGAACGACGGCGCCAGCGGCATCGTCCGCTCCAGTGCAACTGCCCCATGTGTGGTACGCAGACCGTAGACCCCACAGAAAGAAGCAGGCATGCGCACCGAGCCGCCTGTGTCACTGCCGAGGCCGATGTCAACCAAGCCAGCGGCAACCGCTGCGACCGAGCCGGAAGACGAGCCGCCGGGGACACGATCCGGTGCAGCGGTGTTGATCGGCGTGCCGAAATGCGCGTTGACGCCCATCAGGGAATAGGCAATCTCGTCTGTGTGGGTCTTGCCCTTCAGGAGTGCGCCTGCGGCCAGCAATGCCGCGACCGGCGGAGCGTGTGAAGTCGCAACGGAATGCGTTTCGGCCCAGGTCGGGCTGCCGCACCCGGTTTGATGCCCGGCCACGTCGTAAATGTCCTTGGCACAGAAGGTCAGGCCGGAGAGCGGCCCATCTGGAGACCCCTGCAGATCAAAGGTCTCGACGAATGCATTGACGCTGTCTTCCATGGGAGTCTCCTCATTCGGGCAGATGCAGTTCCGGGAGTTCGCGGGTGAACACCGGTTTGCCATCCTTGAATCCGTACATGGGTTGCGCAAGTTCTGCTACCGCCATGCCCGGATCGGTCGCATCCAGCACGATGATATCAGCGGGGTTGCCGACCTGAAGGCCGTAATCGGCCAGATTCATCAATTTGGCAGAACTTGCAGAAACCATTTCCAGGCATCCCGCTATTGTCCCCAGATCGCCAATCTGCGCGATATTGGCGTAGAGATTGGCCATGCGTACCAGCGAACAGTCGCCAAACGGGGTGAATGGGTTCAGCACATTATTGCTGGAAAGCGAGCAGGTCACGCCTGCCTCGGCCATAAGATGCAAGGGCGTGACGCCGCGCGGGGCACTATGATTTACGTCATGCTCGCGGTGCATGAGGAACAGATCTGTCGCCGGCAAGACCGTCACTGCGACCCCGGCATTCGCAAGGCGTCGGGTGAGAGTGGCAAACTCCGGTCGCGCCATCTGAGCAAATCGTGTGACATGACCAACGGCGACACGCCCGCCCCAACCATGCTCGTCGGCTTTGCGACAGACATGATCGATCGTCATCTCGTCGGTTGTCGGGCCGAAATCCAGATGCAGGTCGACGTCTACATCGTATGCGCGCGCAAGCTCGAACAAACGGTCGATTTGTCCATGCGGATCGTTGTCTGTGTAAGGAGCGCCACCGATCGCGCCTGCGCCGTCTTCCAGCCCTTCGACCAGCAATTCATCCGTGCCGGGATTGTTCAGAAGGCCTTCCTGCGGGAACACGCAAAGTTGCACATCGATGGCCCACGCCCAGTCGGCGGCGGCGGCTTTCACGCCCTCGTATCCGCGCATGCCGATGGTTGGATCGACCTCGACATGGGTTCGCATTCGGGTTGTGCCATTCAGCACACACTTGCGTAGGGTCTTGGTGGCACGGGTCGCCACGTCTTCTGCGGTGAAGGTGGCTTTCAGGCCGGCAACTTCCGCAATGGCTTCGGGTAAGCCGCCGCGCTGATTGCAGCGATCCAGCAGGCAGGATTTGTCCAGATGGATGTGGCTTTCGCAAAAGCCCGGGACAACAATGCGTCCGTCCAGATCGAGCGCGCGGTTTCCGCGCGGCAGGTCCGGTTGGATGGCCGCAATCTTTCCCCCATCGACGCCGATATCAACGACCTCACCCGGATTGCTCGCCAAACGTACCTTGTGGAAAGTCAGATCCATGTTCTCGTCCTATTCCGCCGCACCAAGATAAGCTTTCTCAACATCCGAGTCAGAGCGTAGATCGGCGGCGTTCCCCGACTTCAGTATCTCGCCGTTCTCCAGCACATAGGCCCGGTCCGAAATCGCCAATGCCAGCGTTGCCATCTGGTCCACCAGCAGGATTGTCACGCCTTCGTCCCGCAGATCAGCCAGCGCATCGAACAGTTCGCGCACCATGGCAGGGGCAAGGCCCAGCGAGGGCTCGTCCAGCAGGATGATCCGGGGCTTGGCGATCAGGCCGCGTGCGATCGCAAGCATCTGCTGCTCTCCGCCTGAAAGCACACCTGCGGGCATGTCGATCCGGTTGCGCAGCCGCGGGAAACGCTGCAGCAGCGCCTCGATCTCTGAATCGGGATCCACGTCCCTTCGGGTAAACCCGCCCAGCAGGATGTTGTCGCGCACACTGAGTTCGGGAAAAACCTGGCGGCCTTCCGGCACCAGAGCAAGGCCACCAGTTGCAATCTCGTGCGCTTCGGTCCGTCCGATCTCGGCATCTTGCAGCAGGATCGACCCCTTGATTGGCCGGTGCAGGCCGGAGAGTGCGCGCATCAGCGTGGATTTGCCTGCTCCGTTTGCGCCCAGGATTGCGACGGTCTCGGCCGGGTCTACGGCCACGGTAATCCGTTTAAGGGCTGGTGCCGCACCATAACCCGCCTCGATTTCGTGGGCGCCCAGAACGGCAAGCCGTTCGCCCTGCCAGGGTACAGCGCGCGGGCGCCCGGGATAGTTATCGTCGCCCAGATAGGCACGCAATACGACTGGATTGTTTCGCACCTCGACCGGTGTACCAGCGGCAATCGGACTGCCAGCGTCCAGCACGAGCACGTGGTCCGACACGCCCATTACCAGCCCCATGTCATGTTCGACCAGCACGACGGCAATGCCAGCGTCTGCCAGCTTGTGCAACAACACGGCCAACGCATTTTTGTCCTGTTTTCCCAACCCGGCAGCCGGTTCGTCCAGCAGCAGAATACGGGGGCGGGTCGCGAGCGCACGTGCAATTTCGACCAGACGCCGGTCTACATGGGGCAGGGCGCCAGCCTCTCGCTCGACGGGACCGGAATAGCCAACGAAGGCTAGCAGCGCCTCGGCGCGCGCACGTGCTTCTGCCGAGGGTGGAGGCCCAAACGGCAATCCCAAGGCCCGGCCTGCATCAGCAGTCAGAATGTTGTCGAGCACGCTCATCTGTTCGAACAGCAGGGTTGTCTGATAGGTTCTGGCAATGCCTGCACGGGCGGATATCCATGCGGATTTTCCGGCCAGATCGGTGTCCAGCTGGATCGAACCTCTGTCCGGCGCATAGAAACCGCTGATCATGTTCAGGACGGTCGTCTTGCCCGCGCCGTTTGGGCCAATCACCGCTGTGATCTGGCCGGGCTTGGCTTCGAAGGACACATCCTTTGCTGCCTGCACTCCTCCGAACGAAATGGACAGGTCCGACACCAGCAGCGCTTTCGGTTCGGCGCGCAGCCCAATGATATCGGCGAGGGGTTGTTTGGACGGCGTGGCCTTGCGCGGGTCTTCGACCAGCACGGCGTTTTGCAACAGGCCCATCATTCCGCGCGGGGCTGCCAACAGGACGCCCAGCATCAAACCGCCAAAGAACAGCAACCGATACTCCGCAAGGCTGGAGAGCAGTTCGGGCAGGACAACCGTCACGAAGATGCCCAGTACAGGGCCCAGCAAGGTGCGCGAGCCCCCCACGACAACGGCCAGCAGGAACAGGATCGACTGGAAGAATGGAAAGCTGCCGGGACTGATGAAGCCCTGCAATGGTGTAAACAGTCCGCCTGCCATGGCTGCCAGTGCGGCGGACAGTATGAATGCCAGTGCCTTGACCCTAAGCGGGTCGATGCCGACGGATTGCGCCGCTGTTTCGCTGTCGCTGACGGACCGCATGGCCAGCCCCCAACTGCCGCGCGCCAGTATGTAGTACAGCACCAGCGAAACACCCGCGAGGATCAAAGTCAGGATGGCCAGTTCCTTCTCGAAGAACAGACGTCCGAATACCTCTGGCGACGGGAAGCCCATCAAACCGTTCTGTCCGCCTGTCACGTCGCGCCATTCGATTGCGCCATGTTCAACAATGAAAGCAAACGCGATGGTCATCATCGCGAGATAGGGTCCAGAGACCCGCAGGGCAGGCAGTGCGAGCAAGCCGCCGACACCAGCCCCCAGCAGTGTGGCGATGGGCAGCGCGATCCAGAAGCTCCAACCGGCAAGCATCGCAATGCCAACGGTATATGCCCCGATCAGGAAAAAACCCACATGTCCGAACGAGATCTGGCCAGACAGTCCCAGCAGGATGTTCAATCCTACCGCAACGATCAGATTGATCGCCGCAAGCGCGATGATGAAGACAAAGTACCCGCCAGCTTGTGTGGCGGCAAAGCAGGCCAGTGCGGTCAGCATGATAACTGCCGTCAGTGCCGTGACAGGGCTTCGGGCGAGCCGGGACATGGTTGTGCGCGTTGAGGTCAGTGTCATATCTAGACCTTCTTCAATTCTGCGCGGCCAAACAGCCCGTTCGGCACGGTCACCAACACGAGGATGACCAGAGAGAACGACACGATCTGTGTGTAGCTGGAACCCAGATACGCTGTCGTCAGCGCCTCGACGCAGCCATAGAGCACGCCTGCGATCATCACGCCCCAGGCACTTGAGATGCCGCCCAGAATGGCCGCAGCGAAGGCCTTGATCCCGAAGATCGTCCCCATGCTGGCGCTTATGTTGAACAATGGTGCGATGAGCAGCCCGGCGATGCCCGCAAAGACCGCCGATAGCGCGAAGGCACCTGCGATCACGACGCGAGTGTTGACGCCAACCAGCGAGGCTGCCTCGGGCCGTTGCACCGTTGCCAGCATCGCCTTGCCCATCTTGGTGCGGGTCTGGACCATAGTCAGCAGGAACGCGATGCCGAGGCCGACGACCGGAATGACCAGTTGCAAGGGATAGGCACCTGCGCCGAAGACGTCGATGGCCTCGTTCGCCCAGGCCGATGGCATCGAACGCGGCTCTTTGCCGAATGTGAAGAGAACAACATTCTCAAGGACTATTCCGCCTGCAACGGTAGCCATCAGCCAAAGGTCAGATCCACGCTGCACGAATGGGCGCACCAGAAAGCGCTCGACGATCAGCCCAAGCGCTGCGCAACAGACCAGCGCAAGGATGATTGCTGGTATCATCGGCAGGCCCAGCGTGACGCCGAAGGTGTAGCCCATGACCGCGCCGAACATCATGGACGAGCCCTGGCTGAAGTTCACGGTTTTCGACACCGCATAGGTGACGTGGAAGCCCAGTGCCAAGAGGCCATACATGGCCCCCAACCCCAGTCCTGTGATCAGCGTTGATGCAATCAT
>JBGCFK010000088.1:0-10898 GCA_045106875.1 Paracoccaceae bacterium
AAGCCGGAAGATCTCACCGGCCGTCGTTGCCGCGATATCGTTAAAGCCAAGCCCATCCGGCCCACCCGGATCGAACGTCGGAAGCGAGGCGGTTTCGGCAAAAACGAAGCTTTCCGGGGTCAACCGTGCGGCATCAAGCACCCCATCCGCGAAACGCAACGCAACCTCGGTTTCGCCCAATTGGTCTCGCAACTCGATCCAGCTGGCCGAGCCGTCCTTGCGGTAGCGGGTCACGATCTCCAGCCCGGCCAGATCCGCGATGCCCCAGTCCGAGATGTCCAACCTGTCCAAACCGACCTGAAAGCCCCGGACGACGTCGCGCGCACTGTCGTCGCTAAGCACGATGATGTTCGGCTCCAACCCAGGCCTCAGATCATTCGCCCCTGCCCTGTCCCGCATCACTGGCACAGGCAGATCGCTCCCGGAATATTCCAGGCGCAGAATTTCAAAGGGTGCCAGCGTGAACGTCAGCGGTGCATCGGGATCGGCAGCCCAGGCATGGGTTACGGGCTTTGCGGCCGCAGAAGTCGGGTTTGGTCCCACAACACCAGTCCGCGTGATCCATAGCGCGTCAGCCCCTGACTTCAGCGTATCGATCGACGACAGATCAAGCGTCAACTCCTGCGAGGTGGCTTCCAGCGAGGAGACGAAGACCGCCACGCCACCGCTTGTACCCTTGGCATAGGCATGGATCAGTGCATCGGGCGCTGCATCTCCGTCCCAGTGCGCGTATGGGGCAATGTTGACCACCTGCCCGTCCCGCGCACTGACACTGAGCTGGCGGAAAATCTCACCCCCAACCATCAGATCGGCAGCGGTATCGGGATCCTGCACATCCGCCGCCAACCGGGTCGAGTTGTTCTCGAATACTGGCCAGATATGTGCCAGATCGACGCCCAGACGCGCATGCTGGTTAAACATCTCAAGCAAACCCGCGCCTTGGAGCAACCCATCATTGGCGCTGCCATTGGCGACGTTCCACTCGGATAGCACGACCTCCAGATCGCGGCCCAGAATACGCTCAGCCTCGGCAACATGCGCGAATTTGCCAGTCGTCGTTGAAGCGTCTTGCCAAGGCGTGGGGCGATAGTTGTGAAGAACCACTGCGTCTACTTCGGCTCTGGCGTCAGGTGTCAGTTGGGACAGGATCGTGCTGGTCTGGTCCTGACGTGCTGCCCGACTGGACACCTGGATTGCGATGTCGGGATCCTGCCCGGGAGCATCGGCCAATGCTTCGGCCACCCATTGCACCATATGCTTGGCGATGACGCCGTACTCGGCGGGCGTAAGGCCAATACTGGCAAACTCGTTGCCGATCTCCAGCAGTTCGACCCAGCCAGCGCCAGATCGGGCCATAAGGTCTGCGATGAAAGCTTTGATCTCGGCCTCGGCATCACTGCGCGCCGAACCGCCCTGAAAGATTGCATCGCGGTATTGCGCTGTCGGCAGCACGATCGTTACGGACATACGGGCGGCAGCAGCGGCGGCAATAAAGTCGGACAATGGCGTCAATGCGTGTTGATTGCTGTTTGTGATGGCCGCTCCGGTTACCAGATTGGTGGCCTGCACCCGGGAATCAGGGTTGCCAAGATCAAATTGCGTCTCGGCGATCGTGCCCCCCGGATAGCGCAGATGGCCCAGGCCGATATGGGCTGCCGTCTCGTCGAATGCGCCGCCCCCGATGTGCTCGTTGAAGGCGACACGGTTGAACAGGTAGTTGCCGCCAAAATAACCGTCATGAACAGAAGCGCCTGTTAACAGGGTCCCTGACAGACGCTGAGATTCAAGAACGGGCATGGTTTCCTCCTGGGCGCTGAGAGGCATTCGCCCGCTTGTCGCCGTTCTCGACAAAGACAAGGTAAACACAGTCGCCGGTGGCGCTCAATGATGGCAAATTTTGTGCCGGATTGATCCGATTCGGGTCGGTTCTGGCGGCCATGATCCGCAACCTCCGGGCGATCAACCCCGACAGTGTCCGTTAGTCGTCCAAAGTTAGGTAAAGACAGGTCACATCCTTGTTCAGAACTGCTCGAATCAGCGCCAACGCCTACATGCAGCCAGATCAGATGATCGCCCAAAAGACACGGTCGCGTTGACTGCATGTTAAGGGTTCCGGGTGACCTTTGCCGGGTAGAGTAATTGTGTGTTGAGTGGTGCTGTGCGGTTTCGGGCGTTTTCATATGTCGCCAAGGGCTATGCTCTGGCGTTGCTGGTCGGGTTGTGCCTCGTCTTGTTCGGGGTCGACACGGTTCCTGCGTTGTTGGCCATGTGGTTGGGCGGCGCTGTGTTGACTTTGGGCTTGGCCGCGATGGCCGTACCCCGAGAAGCGGCGCGTGTGCCGGTGAAGGCAACGCAGCAGCGACTCAGGCGAGGATACCAGCGACATTGATCTGAGCTCCGGACCCGTTGCCCCCCTTCACTGAAAAGGGCGCCTGGAGGTCCGAATGGCAAACCGTCTGATCTATCATATGCCGCGGGTCCGGCATCAACTTGGCGAGTTGATGAGGATCGGGTCGCAGGGGTACCGCGTACGCGGATATCTCGCGAACCGTCAGGCGACCACCCTGGGGCACGAACCTCACTTGTTGAAAGTGCTCTCCAGGGCCATGGCAGCACGTACCGGACCCGTACTGGATGTTGGCGTCAATACAGGGCAGACGCTTCTGAAAGTGTTAAGCATCGATCCATCGCGGCCCTATATCGGGTTTGAACCACAGGTCGGTTGTTGTTTTTGCCTTGGCCAGTTCCTCGAAGACAACAATCTCAGCCAGGCGCAGATTGTACCGGTTGCATTGTCAGACCGGGACGGGATGATCCAACTGCACGGCGCAGGCGCTTTCGACGAGATGGCGTCAACGCGACCGCGCCCAGGCACCCAAGCGCATTGGGTCGCTGCTCGTATAGGTGATCATGTCCTGGCCGAGTTGGGTGTGCCTCAGCCAGGCGTGATAAAAATTGATGTTGAGGGTGCTGAACTCGAGGTATTGAGTGGAATGCGAGACACGCTGGCACGCGCTCACCCGGTGGTGTTTTTCGAAGTTCTTCCAAATTTCAAGGGTGATGACCGTGTGCCGCTGCCACCCACAACATGTGCACACAACAATGCCAGAGCCGCACAGATACTGAGCTTCTTTGAACAGCTCGGCTATCGGCTTCAGCAAATCGCCAAGGACGGTACTTGCAGGTCCATCAAGGCCTTTTCACTGGACGATCGCGCCGGCTTCACAAGCCGCGACTATGTGGCCTGGCCGCCGTTGGACGCCCCAGCCACAACACAGGCAAACCAAGGCAGCGCAATGAATGTGTCGCTGGTCGCTCGTGAAGCCTGACGCCACCAGTTATCGACCTGAACTGGATGGGGTGCGTGCGATCGCGGTTGCCGCTGTCGTTCTGGCACATGCCGGTGCGCCCCTGCCAGGCGGGCACCTTGGCGTCGACATGTTCTTCGTTCTCAGCGGCTATCTAATCGGCGGGCTGTTGTTCCGGGATCTGGCCCAGGGGCGCTTCTCGCTGACCGATTTCTACACCCGCCGCGTCAGACGCATCCTGCCCGCACTTATCACGGTTACCGCGGCCTGCCTGCCCGCCGCATGGAT
This sequence comes from Paracoccaceae bacterium, assembly GCA_045106875.1. Taxonomy (GTDB): domain Bacteria; phylum Pseudomonadota; class Alphaproteobacteria; order Rhodobacterales; family Rhodobacteraceae; genus Thermohalobaculum. The sequence continues at coordinate 3,597 of JBGCFK010000088.1, forward strand.
ATTGCTGCCACCCAAGGAAATGGAGTTGTTCGGACAAGGCCTCGTCGCGCTGACCACCTTCGCGACCAACATTCTGTTCTGGCTGAATGCGGGCTACTTCGCTCCCAACGCCGCCACCAATCCGCTGATCCACACATGGAGTCTTGCAGTTGAGGAGCAGTTCTATCTGCTGTTCCCGCTCGGCGTGCTCCTTCTTTGGCGCCATTGCCGATTGCAAATCGGATGGGTGCTGGGCGGGATCGGACTGTTCAGTCTGATCGCCTTCGCCATGGTTTGGGAGTTAGATCAGGACACAGCCTTCTACCTGCTGCCATTCAGGGTCTGGGAGCTGATGGCAGGCGCGCTGGTTGCGTGGGTTTGCCACCACCGCACAGTTTCAGGCTGCGGATCACTGGCCGCCGCAGGTCTGGCGATGACCATCGCAGCACTTGCAGTGGGCTCCGCACATAGCGCACACGCTTGGGTCTGGAGCCTCTGCGCAACCTGCGGCACAGTGCTGCTTGTGCTCTTCGCACGACCCGGCACCGTTGCCGCGCGCAGCCTCGCACTTCGCCCGGTACGTGCGCTGGGTCTGATCAGTTACAGCACGTATCTCTGGCACCAACCGGTCCTGGCTTTTGCCCGCATGGCCCAGATTGAACCGCTGTCCAATATCCAGTTGGTGGGGTTGGTAATTGCGATCCTGGCGATGGCGTGGGCAACCTGGGCCTGGATCGAGCAGCCCTGGCGCAACACGCCGCCGCCCAGACTTCGAGGTCTCGCGATGGGGGCAGCCGTCGCACTTGGATTTGCAGGGCTTGGTTTGGCCGCAGACGTAACCTCTGGCCTAGGCGTTCCGCGATTCTCACCGTCCAAGCAGCTTATCTTCGCCTCGGCCGAGCCAAGCCCAGAGCGGGCAAACTGCCACGGCTCGGCCAAAACATTCCGCGCCTGCGTCTATGGTGCAGACACCGCGCCCGGTTGGGCTGTGCTAGGCGATAGCCATGCTGTTGAACTGGCGTATGTTTTGGGCGAAAGCCTCGCCCTCAAGCACGAAGCGGTCCTGCACCTGAGCGCCAGCAGCTGCCGCCCAACACCCGGACCTCAGGATATCAACCACCCCTGCGCAGACTGGTTCTCCCAGGCACTCGCCCGGATAACGGCAGAGCCGGACATCCATACCGTGGTGCTGGCATGGCGCCCCGGGTTGTATGTTCATGGCGAAGGCGGCAATCGGCAGGAACACCCGGATCAGGAGGCTGTCGGCCAAGCCTATCTGGATGCGATGGATATACTGATCTCCCAGCTGGACAACATGAAGATCAAGACTGTGTTTGTTGCCAGCGTGCCCGAACTGCATCGCGACGTCGGTCTCTATACCCTGCATGCAAGCGGCGGAATCGAGGATGTTCCGGCTCTCCCGCGACACGTCTTTGACGAACGTACGCGTGCTGTCGACAAGCGGATACCTCCGCACGCATCAAAAGTCCTGCGTCCGGCCAGTGTCCTCTGCGATGCAGTTTGGTGCTATGCAGCGAAGGATGGGGAGGCCATTTACTTCGATGACGATCATCTTAGCCTTGCCGGCGCGCGGCGGGTCGTTGCGCCGTTGCTGGCGGAAAGTCGTGGAGAAGAGCGCGGCAAAGCCTCCGAAGGCGAGTTCCCGCGCTGAAGTGCCTCTGCGGTGCCAAGGAGCGCCCCCGCGATGAGCCAACTGACGGGCGTCAGCGAGGCATTGGGTAACAAGTCCATGAGGTTGATTGCCAACATCACCGCCAACGCGCCAGTGGGAAACGGCAAGGACCGCCCAGTAGGACCAGCCAACAGGATCAGTCCAAGGCTCAAGAGCCCGAACTCGGCCATGTAACCCAGCCAGCCGAACTGGCCCAGTGTGATGATCCAGTGCCCATCGGTCGTGCTCAGGTCATATCCGTTCGCATCATAGACACGGTTTCGACTCCAACCTCCCCAGCCAAATACCGGGCGCTCATGGGATCGGTCCAGCAGAGCATCTTCATTGTCCAGCCGGAACTGCAACGATTGCGCGCGCGCAGGCTGGATCTGTTCGATCTTGCCGACGAGACTTTCGACCGGCAGTGCCCCTGCCGTCCTGAGTGCAGGGTATGCGAGCACCAAGCCAACCATGGCCAGAACGGCCAGACGCACAACAGCGCGCGGCCCCAACCCGACCAGCGCCGCTCCGACCAACCCCAAGATCAGTGGGCCCATGGATTTGCAAAGTACCAGAAGCAGCACGAACCCGATCACAACCGCCCCCCAGGCCGTCCGCACTGGGCCCATACTGGCGCGCCAAACGCTTACAGACGCAATCAGAGCGCCTGCAACAAACATCGCCACCAGCAGCCCATGGCCAAGAAACACAACGGGCCGAAACCCGCCTGACCGAATCTGTTGGACAAAGGAATGCGGAAAGAACCCATAGACCCAGTTGTGCAATTGCGGACTGAGGCGAAGCTCGATCAGGATTGGAATCGCATAGGCAACGCCGCCGAGCGCGATTGCTGCAACCAGTACGCGATGGGCAGCAGGATCGGCCAGATACCGACGCGCAAGCAGGAAAGGCAGGACGACCATCAAGTGATCGAGCCCAAGCGAAGCACCATCATACATTGTCAATCCGCGAAGGGTCCGTCCACCCGCCACGGCAGGAGCAGCGTTCAGAGCAACCGTGATCAGGGGGAGCAGCAAGAATGCGATCAAGGCGACGCGGGCAGCGATTGTTTCGGGCAACCAAGATCTTGCATATGTCAGAGGGCCGTAGTTCCGCCCGGAAAGCACACAAAACGCCAGTGCCGCCAGCGCAGGAACTGTCGACTTGTCGAAGGCTGGAAGAATGGGCAGATCGACAGCAGTCGCAACCGGGAGCGTCAGGTAGCCTCCAAGGATTGTCCAGATCAAGGCGTCCACTCTGGGTAGAAGCCAAAACAGCAGGGCAGCAACCAGGGGCCACCCAAGCAAAGCCGCGTATGCAATCCAATCCGGCATGATCAGCGGGCTTTCACGATCAGCGCTCGGCCAGGATCAACTCGGCGCGCAGCGGTAGATGATCTGCGCCCGGCGGATGATCCGGAAGCACACGTGCCGAGCGGGCGATCAGTTCCGGCCCATGAAACACATAGTCGATTCTGAGAAACGGTCCCAACGCACCCAGCAAAGGCCGTGCGCGGGTTGGAAACGTCATGCCAAGTCCCCAGCCTGCCCGCGCGTGTGCATCCTCAAGGTAACGTCGCACACGGCGATACGGCGTTGTCAACGGTGTGGCGTTGAAGTCGCCAGCCAGAACGACAGGCAACGTCGCGGTTTCAAGCACCGCAACCAATCGCGCGAGATCGCCGTCTTGCTGCCATGTATCAAAACGAGCTTTGGGCATATGGACCGAGCCGATCAGAATCGGGCCCAGCGGCGTCCTTGCAGTACAGAACAGCTGACGCGGCGTGCTCTCGGGTTCAGGCTGGCCAAGGGGAAAGCGGCTCAGGATAAGGCTAGTACCGTCTCGACAATGGGCCTGCCCGGACAGGTGCGCGAGAAGCGCCTCGGGATCAGCGACCTCTTGTAGCGCAACAATATCCGCAGGATGTGCTTTCAGAAATGCAGCAGTCGCCGCCATGTCGACGTTCACGGTACGGTTGGACAGGGTGATGATACTGAGACTGCTGGTATCAGGGCCCTGATCGTCCAATGAAGGTTCCGGCCATTGAGCCCAAGTCAGCCCGATGCAAACCGCACCCAGCACCGTCGCCGCGCGCCTCGCACTAATCCAGTGAGCAATCGCGGCCAACAGGCCTGCGATCATTGCAAGCCAGGGGACCATGTAGATCCCAAACCGCCCAACCAACAGAGCATCGCCCGTCAGAAACATAAGAATCGTCCAACAAAGGAGCAGGATACCGGCCGAGCGCAACAGCCGATGAGCAAGGCGCTGTTTGCGATGCCTATGTTTCTTGTTTCGCACCCAATCAGCCATTTATCCGCCATACGATCACAGGATCGAAAGGAATTTGGTGCTGTACCTTTTGCAGCCATGTATGAGGCCCCGGGCTTAGCGTGACAAAGTAAGGTACATGATGACTGACCGGCTGAAAGATGGGGGAGGTTTGCAGGCTGGTCTCGGCTGGCTGGTGCTGTTGGCCGTGCTTGTCTCGGCGGTCGGGCTGGGCGGGAATCGGCAGGCTGTTTGGTTGCCATTGGCGGGCGTATTGGGTCTCGCCTTGCTGTTGCAGTCGATCTCGGACCTGCGCGACCCTGCGGCCGGGCGTGCGCTTGGGCGGCTCTGGCCAGCGGCGCTGTGCTATCTGGGAGCACTGGGTTGGGCTGGAATGCAGGCGGGGCAAGCGCCTTTTGACGCCTGGGCTCATCCTGCGTGGGAAGTTTTGGGCGTCACAGGTTCGATCTCGGCAGCGCCAGAGGAGACATGGGCGGGCCTTGTCCGCCTCATTGCCTATGGGGCCGCGTTCTGGGTGGCAGCGCGGGCAGCCCAAAGCACCGTCAGAGCGAACCGGATGATAGACGCGGTGGCTTTGTTTGGTACCTTGCTTGCGATCTATGGACTGGTCGCCTGGGCCACAGGACAGAATGTTATTGTCGGCGAGCCCGCCTATCCGGATTTCGTGACGGCCACCTACGTGAACCGCAATGCCTATGCGATGTACGCTGCGCTTGGTTGCATGGCCTGCGTGACCGCAATCGCCATGCGGATGCCCGATCCCGCGGAGGGTTTGGCGCTTAGCGTGGCACGGCGTGAGATGCTTGAGACGATGATACGCACTGCTTGGCCTTACACGCTGGGTGCACTGCTTGCTGGCCTTGCAATGCTTCTGACCGGGTCGCGCGCCGGGACATTCTGCGGGATGCTGGGGGTCTCGATAGTCGTGTTGAGCATGGTTGGACGGCATCTGGGGCGCCGCACCGCATTCTTTGTTCTGCTGATGTTGCTGGCTGCACCCGCGTTTCTGGCACCCATTCTGATCGAGCGGATTGCGGGCCTTGATCCAATGGAAGACCTGCGGCTGGAAGTCTACGCCATGATAATCAGCGGACTTGCAGACCGCCCGTGGTTGGGTCATGGCCTTGGCACGTTTCAGGATACATTCCGGGCTTATCTGACCGGAGATGCCGCATCGCTTGAATGGGACAAGGCCCATTCGACATATCTCGAGAATGCGTGGGAGTTGGGCATGCCGGCAGCAGGTGCGCTGGTATTGGCCGTTTTGGTGATCCTTGCCCAGATTGCTGCAGGGCTTGGCAAACGCAGGCGCATGCGGCCGCTGCTGGTGCTGGCTCTCGCCGCTGGTCTGGCGAGCGGGTTGCACGCGGGAGTTGATTTCAGCCTGCAAATGCCTGCGACAGCCGCACTCTTTGCCATGATCCTTGGCATTGGCTGGGGTGTGGCGGGACGACCTCAGATGCGCCGGGCCAACAACGCCTCTTGGGATGAGGAGTTTGAGCCGGACTAAGCTGGGCTCAGTCTGCATAGTAAGGGTCTCGGCCAGCATAGTAGCCAAACCCGCACTGGGCCGCTGCATAGCGCGCTTCTTCGCGCCGTGAGACGAGAGTCGCCACGCAGCCTGCGATCCGAATGCCGAGACCGCCCAGCAAATCCAATCCCTGAGACGCAGCTTCACGCGGCGTATGATCCCAACGTACGGCGTAGACCAGCGTGTCAGCCAGCTTTCCAACGGCCGCAGCATCCGACACGAGGAGAATTGGCGGGGTGTCCAGAACAACCAGTTCATAACGCGTCCGCAGTTCCGCGATCAGCGAAGCAAATCGTGCAGAGGACAGGATATCGGCGGCCTGAGGGACGGGCTCGACAGTGGGCAAGAGATCAAGCCCGCTCTCGGGGTCCTTGCGCAGGGCATCTTCCAGTTGCGCACTGCCATCGAGCACTCCGATCAGTCCTGGTCCGGTGTCCAGAGCCATTGTCTTGCAAAGTGTCGGGCGACGGATATCGCAATCGACCACAATGGCCGATTTGTTCATCTGCTGGCTCATGTGTGCAAGCAGGAGGGCCGTGGTCGACTTTCCCTCGCCTGGCACCGACGATGTGATGGCAACCACGCGGGGCGGCGCGTCCAGGTTTGACAGGAAGAGTGCCGTACGTAGTTTGCGCACCGCCTCGGCCAATGCCGAATTGGGCTTCTCCCGGATGTAATCCAACAGGCGACGACGACGACGGCGACCTGCATGGGGCAAGCTCGCGAGCACCGGCAGGCCAGTGCGTTGAGAGATCTCAGCTGTAGCCCGGAAGGTATTGGAGAGCGATTCGAGGAGTGCAACCAGACCAAGTCCCAACGCGAGGCCCGCTGCACCGGCGATGCCAATAGCCTTGCGCTTGCGCGGGTGCGAAGCATTCAGGGGCGCCGTCGCGCGAGAAAGCAGGCGCGCGTCCGGAGTCTCCAGTGCCTCCTGCTCAGAGGTTTGGCGGAACCGGTTGAGGAAATTCTCATAGATCACCCGCTCAGCCGTCGCTTCGCGCTCCAACTGACGCAACTGAACCGCACTACGCGACAGACGCTGGGACTTGCGCTCCAAGTCGGCGACACCCGCCTCCAGCGTTTCCTGACGCACACGGGCCACTGCAACATCGTTGCGCAGTGTCTCGACGATCTTGCCAACCTCACCGGAGACAGCATCCCGGACATCAGCAACCTCTGCACGCAGGTTGATCATGGATGGATGCTTGTCGCCATATCGCGTGGAAAGTTCGGCCTCGCGCCGGGCTAGTTCCGAGAGCTGCGTTCGCAGCGTCAAGACCAACGGCGATGAAACAATCTTGGCCGCGGCCCCTATTCCACCATTGGCAAGTCGTTGCTCGACTTGGGCAAAGCGAGCCTCCGCCTCGGCACGGGCCGCACGGGCCGAGATCAGTTCAGTGTTGAGATCGGCAAGCTGTTGCAAACCGACATTGCCATCAGCGTCGACCCGGAGGATAGACGCCTTTGTCTTGTAAGCCTGAACCGCAGCTTCCGAAGTCTCAACCCGGTCCTTCAGGGCTGTCAGTCTGTCCGAGAGCCAAGAAGACGCGCGCCGCGTCGCCTCGAACTTGGTCTCGAGTTGGCCGACAATATAAAGTTCGGCCAATGTGTTCGCGATCAATGCGGACTTGACCGGGTCGTCGGCAGTGATATCGAGCGCAATCACGTCACTGCCGGGCACCTTGCGGGCCATCAGCCGGCTGCGCACAGCCGCAGTCACAGCAAGGTGTGTCGCGGTCGCTGTCTCTTCAGCATCTTGGGGTGGAGGTGGTTCAGGTGGGCTTAACCATCCTGACATCGCCCCACGCGCGAGTGCCTCGTGTAGATC
>JBGCFK010000089.1:0-2502 GCA_045106875.1 Paracoccaceae bacterium
GGAAGATGCGCGGCGAAACTTTCCAGCCGGCGTGCAGCCGCCTGAGTTCGACGCGGAAGGCATCTCAGCCTATTCCGCCGTGATCGCGGTGACGCCAGATTTCGACTCCATACCGCTGTCAATTGTCCACGATCATGCGGAAGAACTGGCGGACAAGTTACGCAATATACCTTCTACGCGTGCGGTAGATCTCTTTGGTGAGCCCGCAGAGGAAATCCGTGTAGCAGTCAATACGCAGCAGGCAGCGTCTCTTGGACTGACCGCCGCGGACATTTCCGCACGCATTACTGCCGCAGACGGGAAGGTTCAGGCTGGACGTCTGCAGAACGCGGAACTGGATCTGACCGTCAACATTTCAGGCGAGATCGAAGCGCTTGATCGATTGGGGCGCGTCGTATTGCGGGAAAACTCCGAAGGTGCAACGGTTCTATTGTCAGACATCGCGCACATCTCTCGTGCGGTTACTGACCCGCCGGAAGAACTGGCGTTTGCTAATGGCCGTCCCGCAGTTCTCGTCGGGGTTCTGGCACAGGACGGTGTGCAAATCGACCGTTGGATGGGATTTGTGCACGACGAACTAGCCACAGGTGCCGCCGATGTACCCCTCGGATTGACCCAAACGCTTATGTTTGATCAAAGCACCTACACGGCTGATCGTCTCGCAGAGGTGGGCACGAACATGGCCATTGGCGTCAGCCTCGTCGTCGCGGTTTTGTTCATTACGCTTGGCGCGCGCGCCGCTGCCATCGTGGCTGTTGTTCTGCCCGTTGTGTCACTGGCCACACTGGCGAGCATGAACTTCATCGGACTTCCGATTCACCAGATGTCTGTGACTGGTTTGATTGTGGCGCTTGGTCTGCTGGTGGACGCCGCAATTGTCATGGTCGATGAAGTGCGCCAAAGACTTGCGCGGGGCCTGACGCGGATTGATGCTGTCGGTGACGCAACCCGCCGCCTCGCCGCACCGTTGCTCGCCTCGACCGTCACAACGGCCCTTTCGTTTACTCCTATGATCCTCCTGCCCGGACCTGCCGGCGATTTCGTCGGAGCCATTGCGATCGCCGTGGTTCTAATGCTCGTCTGGTCGCTGTTTATCGCCGTGACCGTAACGCCCGCGCTCGCGGGCCGGTTTCTCAAGAGTGGCAAAAGTGCAGGCATCTCTCTACCAAAGCTAGCTGCGGTTTTTCGTAAAACCCTCAAATGGTCGGTTGCAAATCCTCTGAAGTCGATCTCGCTGGCACTTGTGTTGCCGTTAGTGGGTTTTGGAGCTTTCCCAACGCTGACCGCACAGTTTTTCCCCGGCGTGGAAAGAGATCAATTCTACATAGAGGTCGAGATGCCGCCGGGCACCGCGATTTCGGACACTGCGGCCGTTGCGAGATCCATCGATACGCGGCTTGCTGAAGCAGAGGGCATCGACCGCGCCTATTGGTCCGTCGGCAAATCCGGACCTGCATTCTACTACAACATTGTGTCGGGCCGGTCTTCTGAACCCGGCTATGCGCAGGCCATGGTAACCACTGTGGACGCCAGCGCTGCGGCTCGACTGGTTCCTGTCTTGCAGGAAGAGTTCAACCTAGCCTACCCCAAAGCCCGGATCATCGTTCGCGATCTTGTACAAGGTCCACCGGTTGCAGCGCCGGTAGAGGTGCGCCTGATTGGACCTGACCTGAGTGTTTTGCGTGATCTGGGCGATCAGGCTCGTGCACTGATGGCTGATTTGCCCTGGGTCACACAGGTGCGCTCAGGTGTTACAGGTGGCGCGCCCCAACTGCGGTTCGAAATCGATGAAACCGCTGCGAGGCTCTTGGGCATGAACGTAACGGATATTGCCGCTCAGCTCGAAAGTGGGCTTGTTGGCGCCGTCGGCGGCAGCCTCGTGGAAGGAACCGATCAGACACCTATTCGAGTCCGGCTTGCTCAGGCAGTCCAGGGCGATCTGTCCGCAATGGCTGATTTGCCGATCCTGCTTCCCGGGGCCGACGCGTTGTCAGCTGCGGGTATTTTCCCCGCCGTTCCGCTCTCGGAACTCGCGCGTCCTGTGGTGGAGCCCGCTGAGAGCGTTATCACCCGACGCAATGGCGAACGCCTGAACACGGTCCAGGCTTACATTGTACCCGGCATCCTGCCAGAGGAAGCATTGCAATCCGTACTTGCCGCGCTGGAAGACGCAGGATTCGACTTGCCAGCAGGTTACCGCATGGAGCTCGGCGGCGATTCAGATGCCCGCTCTGACACGGTCGGCAACCTGCTGGCGTCGGTAGGTTTGATCGTCACCCTGACCATCGCCACCATTGTCCTGACGTTCAACTCCTTTCGGCTCACTGCAGTAGCACTGCTAGTTTGTCTGCTGTCCGCCGGGCTTTCCATGCTTGCACTTGCGGTTATGCAATTTCCTTTCGGGATTAACGCAATCATCGGTGTGATCGGATCCATTGGTGTCTCAATCAACGCGGCGATCATTATTTTGACCGGGCTCAAAGCAGACAACCGCGCGCGATG
>JBGCFK010000009.1:0-3099 GCA_045106875.1 Paracoccaceae bacterium
AAATTCAGGGCGCCGTCGCTCAGGGTATCGGTTGGGCGCTGAACGAAGGCTACATTTACAGCGACGATGGCACTCTGGAAAACGCTGGTTGGCTGGACTACCGCATGCCTGTTGCATCCGACCTGCCGATGATCGAACCGGTGATCGTCGAAGTGCCGAACCCGGATCATCCTTACGGCGTCAAGGGCGTCGCGGAGGCGGGCATGGTCGGTGGCATGGCTGCCGTTGCAAATGCCATCGCGATGGCGACCGACCGGCGGATGACCCATCTTCCGATGTCACCGCCGAGACTGCTCGACGCAATTGACAATCGCGAGGGACCAGAGATTTGAGTTTGTAAGTGGATTGCGCATCGCATGAAGCACGTGACCCTTGCCTTTCGGCAAACTGATATTGTTGAAATGTGCGGCTGAGAGGACACCATGACAGAATTGGAATTCGCGGGAGATGTTGCTCTGGTCACCGGAGCGGCGTCGGGAATCGGACGCGCCACCGCGGTTGCGCTTGGCGCTGCAGGCAGCAAGGTCATAGCCGCTGACATAAACGATGTCTCGGACGTTGTTTCAACAATTCAATCCAGCGGATCGTGGGCGATCGCAGCACCTTGTGACCTGTCAGGTTCCGATGGTTGGAAGGATTTGCTGGCATTTGCGCGCGGATCAGTCGGGACGCCGACTATTTTTGTCCACTGCGCCTCGCCACGCCGGTTAGAGACCCAGACCATCCTGCAAGTGTCCGAGGATGAGTGGGATGCGATGGTCAACACCAACCTGCGCAGTGGATTTTTCCTGGCTCGCGAACTGGCGTCGGATATGCGTAAAGAGCGTGTTCAGGGTCGAATTCTGTTCGTGACCTCTTTGCACGCTCAGACGCCGCGAAATCTGCCCCACTACAGCGCCTCGAAAGCGGGTCAGGTCATGGTCGTCAAGGAATTGGCCAAAGCGCTGGGGCCTGACGGCATACGCGTCAATGGGATCGCTCCGGGCGCGATACCCGGCGGAGGCTTTCAGGGCGATTTCACCAAGCTGTCCGAGCGCATCGCAATGCGACGCCCGGGTAGCCCCGAAGATGTCGCCGCAGGTGCACTTGCCCTCCTGTCTCAACGATCAGGTGCCTATATCACCGGAGCAATCTTGCCGGTGGATGGCGGTCTCGACTTGTTCAACTGGATTGATCCGCCTGCCGAGCTTTGACCTGCACCGCGTTTCCAACCGAAGGACAGTGAAATGAAGCAACGTAAGCTGGGCCAGAATGGTCCCACAGTCGGTGTTGTGGGTTACGGCGCGATGTCCTTCACAAACTTCTACGGTCCTGCGAGCGATGCAGGATCGATGAATGTCCTGGATGCCTGCCTTGAGTTCGGCATCACACATGTAGACACGTCGAATGTCTATGGCATGGGGCGATCGGAAACCGTGATCGGTGACTGGTTGAAGAAGCGAGGTGGTGAATGTCCTTTCACACTCGCTACCAAAGGCGGAATCATGCGGAGCCCGAATCGCCGCTTCAACAATGATCGGGAGCACCTGCAGGAAGCGCTGGACGCCAGCCTGACCCGGTTGGGTGTTGAAGCTGTCGACCTCTACTATGTCCATCGGCGCGATACGACGCACGAGATCGAGGAGGTCACCGAGACGCTCGCAGGCTTTGTCAAAGCAGGCAAGGTGAAAGCCATAGGGTTTTCTGAAATTGCGCCGGCCTCCTTGCGCCGCGCTCATACGGTACATCCTGTTGCCGCCGTTCAGTCCGAATATTCGCTTTCGACCCGCTCGCCAGAGTTGGGGCTGGTTCAGACCTGTGCTGAAATCGGGACATCGCTGGTGGCATTTTCGCCAGTCGGGCGGGCGCTGCTGACAGACAAACCGCATCAGGCCGCGGCTATCGCCGAGATGGATTTCCTGAAAGCGAACCCAAGGTTCATCGAACCCAACCTCAGCGCAAATTTGGCGATCAATGCGAAGTTCCGCGCCCTGGCTGCTGACATGGGAGTTCCCGCAGCAACACTTTCCATTGCATGGCTGACCCATCAGGGCGAGCATGTCCTCCCTATTCCCGGCACCCGTCACGTCAATCACCTGCGAGAGGTTGCCGACGGAGGTGCCTTGAATCTCAGCTCGGAAGACCTTGCACGTATAGACGAGGTTCTGCCGATCGGCTGGGCACATGGCGACCGGTATACCCTCGGTCAGTGGGCGGGGCCAGAGCGGTACTGCTAGACTGCCCCAAACAGCAAGATATCCATGATGACATCTGCTCCAAGCAGACAGATCCCCCGGCGTCTACCATCGCCGTATTGGAGACATTGTTGTCACGGCGCTCAGCGACGGGGTCACGGTGCGCGATCACCAGATGATGCGCGATGTGCCGGAAGATCAGGCAGCCAAGCATTTGGCGGCGGCGTTTCGGGAAGCCTTTGTCCTCTAGATCAATGGGTTTCTGAGCTATTCGGCTGGCCGTCTGGCGATGATTGATACTGGCTCCGGGACTTATCTTGGACCAGATGCCGGGCACCTCGCGACCAATCTGAAAGCCGCCGGAGTTTACGCCCGCCAGCATCGACACGATCCTGCTGACCCATATGCACCCGGATCACTCTGCCGGGCTGACTGATCGCGAAACCAGGGCCGCCCTTTTTTTCAAATGCCGAACTCGTGGTCCATGAGAACGAGCCAAAACACTGGTTCGACGATGGCGCGATGGCGCGCGGAACAGATCGCGAAAAAGAATTGATGTTCCAACAGGCCCACGACCAGACTGCACCCTATCGGGATCGGATAAGAACAATCACCGGCGGCGAGGTTTTCCCCGGCGTGACGGCGCTGCCATGTCCCGGCCACACGCCGGAGCATACCGGTTTTCTGGTGGAATCCTCAGATGAGGCTCTTTTGATCTGGGGAGATATCGTTCACATGCCCGAGGTGCAGGTGCTACACCCTGAAGTGACGATGGTCGTCGATGCCAGAGATAGTCGCAGGATTTTGGACCAGCGGTTAAGTTGGATCGCCTGACAAGAGAGACGATCCGACGTGAAGAAACGAAAGAACCACTCGCCCGAGTTCAAAGCCAAGGTTGCGCTTGAGGCGGTGAGCCATGTCACGC
>JBGCFK010000090.1:0-4110 GCA_045106875.1 Paracoccaceae bacterium
TGATCCGCCCGCCAGTCGTACCTGTCGAAACTATCTTGACGTTGGCCAAACAGGCCTCCTGGCGAGCAACCCAGGCCACAAGTTCGTCTTTTCTTGCGTCATGCGCGACGAGCGCAAAACACAAGGTCTCAGCGGATGAACTGCTCAACATAATCTTCCCCGAGGCCGACGTCAGCGAAATGTTTGCGGCAGAGATCGATCTTGGTGAAGACATCTTCATAGCCCGTGACCGCGCCCCAAGGGTCAACGTAGCACATTACGCCGTTTACCTGAAAATAGGTAATCATCTCTTCTACATCGTCGGGAACAACCAGCGTATGGGTTTCTCCCGGCGGCTCGTAGACATAGCCGCCCTCTTCCGCGACCCAGTCGTGTTCGAGATAGTGCCATCGCCCCTGCAGGACGAAGCCGTGCACAGGCTGCGGATGTCTGTGGCGCGACAGAACGCCGGCCTTCTTTACCTTGAGAAGGTTCATCCAATAGCCCTGCGACCGGTTTAGGCAGAGCGGGCGGAACCAGACATTTTCCGCCTGCGGCACCCAGAGCCGCTCATCCTCGCTGACCGCGTTCGGGATCACGATTTCTTCCTGCGCGTCCTTTGGGAACGGCAATTGGTAGGGCATCCGGGCTGTGTCGTCGTCTTTCATGTTTCTTTCCTCACATCGCAAGATAGCCACCGTCGACCGGATAGACCGATCCGGTGACAAAGCTGGCGTTTTCACTGACAAGCCAGCATACGAGCGCGCCGACCTCGTCGGGTTTTCCCCATCGTTTCATCGGCGTGCGCGCCATGATCCCGGCAGTGCGGGAGGGGTCATCACGCAACCCTTGGGTCATTTCCGTTTCGATCCAGCCGGGGGCGATGGCGTTCACGCGGATGCCGTCTTCGGCCCAACGACCGGCCAACGCCTTTGTCAGTTGCGCAACTCCGCCCTTCGAGGCGGAATAGGCCGGTACCAAAGGTCCGCCAAAAGTGCTGAGCATGGAGGCCGTATTGACGATCGCGCCACCCGTTTCCGCCAGCAGAGGATGTGCGCCAAGGCAGCAGCGCATGGTGCCCGTCAGATTCACGTCCAGCACGCGGCTAAAAACGTCGATGTCGTATTCGTCGCCGCGCAAGAGAATGCCCGCGCAGTTTACCAAAGCATCAAGCCGAGACAGATCGCCGAATACGTCGTCGACGGAGGCCTGATCCGTGACGTCCAGCAAGTGGGTCTTGATCCCGTCTTGCGGTTCAAATACATCCAGTTCCGCCTGCGAAACCGAGGCAGCAATGACTGACCAGCCTTCCGCTGCCATCGCCCGAGCAACGCCCGCACCGATCCCACGCGTCCCACCGGTTACAAGTGCCTGTTTCATTTCTGATCCTTCAGTGCGTCGATAAACGCGTCCGCGCGCTTGCGGATATCATCCACGGAATACCCCGGTTTGAACAGAGCCGATCCCAAACCAAATGCATCTACGCCCACGGCACGGTAAGGTGCCATCGTCTCGGGTGTAATTCCACCGACCGCCGCGACCACGGCATCCTTGGGCAAAACGGCACGCATGGCAGAGATTGCGGCAGGGGATATCATTTCGGCCGGGAAAAACTTAAGCAAAGACGCCCCGAGATCGAGTGCGGCGAAAGCCTCGGACGGGGTCGCAACACCCGGGCACCAAAAAAGCCCTCGCGCTACAGCCGCGCGGCCTACATCCGGGTTCATGTTGGGCGACACAATGATCCGCCCGCCTGCATCAGCAACGGCATCGACCTGGTCGGCGTACAGAACCGTGCCTGCACCGATTATGGCTTTCTCGCCATGCTTGGCGGCAATCTGCGCGATCGAGTCGAGGGGCTCGGGGGAATTGAGCGGCACTTCGATGATCCGAAAACCGGACGCAATGAGTGTACTGGAGACTGCTTGGGCGCTTTCGGGTTCGAGCCCCCTAAGAATTGCGATCAGCGGGTTTGCGGCGATGGCAGTTGAGAGATCGATCATCCCAACAGCCCTGCTGCGCGCGCGATCAGAAAATGCCCCTTCGCGACAATGTCATCCGGCGCACGGCGGCTGTCAAAGCCCGCGATGTGCAGCGCTTTTTCGTAACGATCCGACAGGTCACTGCGACCGACCACCGTGATCGTTCCTTTTCCTTCTGCATTAAGCGTTGCCGCCGAAACTTCGGTGCCGATCAGCAGGCCCGACATGTAATCCGCCGTGGCGACATTGGGAATTTTGCCCATAAGCGGCAAGGTCCGTACATGAAACAGGTTATGCAGCAGATTCGTCCGACCATCGAGACCAGCTTTGACGCCCATTTCAAACGCCTCTGCGCTGAAATCGTCGACTTCCATCAGGGTGCCGAGGATCGTGTGCCCTTTCAGCGCGGCAAAGATTTCGCCGGTCATATAGGTGGCAAAATCTACAATCTGTTCTTCCTCGACCTGAACCCATTTGCTGTGCGTTCCGGGCATGACGAACGTTCCGTCTTTCAGCCCCGACGCGGAGGCCCCGATAATCTGGGTCTCCTCGCCGCGCATCACATCGGGGCCGCCTTCGTGTTCAATGGACGCCCCGGTCACAAAGTGAATGAGGGCCCCACTTGTTACCTCATGAGGCACCAAAGCACCTGCGAGACCGCAGGCGCCTAAAGGCATTTCGGCATAAGGCGTTTCCACCCAACCGTTCCGGCTGGTGATCATCCCGGATGCCAGGATCGGCAGGTCATTTTTGATGGTCCAGGCGCCGATGAGGCGATCCAGGACCGCCTCAAAGGATTGACCGGCAACTTTCATGATCCCTTCTGGTGAAGTGATTCCGTCAAGAACTTCGCCCTCTTGTCCGATCAGAAAAGCGCGGAAGGATGATGTGCCCCAATCCACACCGATCAGGGCTGGCTCAGATGCGGCCAAATTCATTCAGTAGATCCTCGACTGTCTTGCCTTGGGCGACCCATTCGCGTGTTGCGACTTCGCGGTCAGCCTGTTCTTGCGCCAGGCGCACGGTTTCTTCCGCGATTTCCTGCGGGATCACGACGACACCCATCAGGTCAGCGACAATGAAATCGCCGGGGTTTACGACGACGCCGCCACAGGCGATCGGCACGTTTATCGAAAGCTCTTCTTTGCGTTCGGAAAACATCGTGTGGGTTCCGCGTGGTGTGATCGCGCGCGTCCAGATTGGCCAGTTGATGTCTTCCAGCTCATCCGTGTCGCGCCCTGTGCCATCCACGATCATACCACGGATGCCCCGGTTCTTCGCCAGACCGCCCATCAGACCACCGCAGACCGAGGTTTGCAGATCGCCGCCCGCGTCGACAACGATAACATCTCCGGGCTGAGACATCTCCAGCGCTCTCCGCGGATCGACCAGATCACCCTTTGACAGTTGTACTGTCACTGCTTGGCCTGTCACTTTTGCGCGAAACGCCGGTTTGATGGCGCTGTCCATCACACCTGTGCGGTACTGCACATCGGCAAAGATTGCCGCCGCTGAATAGGCCTCGAGCACCTTGTCGAATTTCCTCAAAAGGTCCGGGTTACGGTCAAAATCGTTGAAGACCCTGAGGTCTGTGCTCACATCGGGCATTTTAGTCTCCTGTTATGTGGTTGCCAGCACCAAGGCTTCGGCATTGACGGTGTAATCTGGTTTTTGTCCGGTCAGGACTTTGGCCACCTGTGTCGCCGCGGTGACCCGCGCCGCAAGTATGGATTCTTCTGAATAGTATGCGGCATGTGGTGTCACGAGGACGTTGGGCAGCGTAAAAAGCGGGTTGTCATCGGGCGTCCAATTGGCGCGTTTCGCAGGCTCTTCTTCCGGGTCGTCAAGCCCCGCGGCTGCCAGATGCCCCTCGGTGAGAGCGCGGAACAGCGCGGTATTGTCGACAGTTGGCCCGCGCCCGGTGTTCACAAGGATCGCGCCCGGCTTCATGGCCGCAAACTCGGCATCCGACAGAAAATGATGCGTGTCAGGTGTCATCGGCGCCTGCATCAGGATGTAGTCAGCCCGCGCCAGTAACTCAGGTTTGCTAACCAGCTCGACGCCAAGCTTTGCGGCGACTTCCCCGGACAGGAACGGATCAAAGGCGATCACGGTAACTCCGAAGGCCTGCGCCCTCGTTACGATTGCC
>JBGCFK010000091.1:0-6986 GCA_045106875.1 Paracoccaceae bacterium
TCCCGTCCAGCGACCGGTTCTGGCCGATCAGCTCGGGCGAAAAGATCATCGGCAGAATTTCTTCTTCTGCGTGGTCACCGGACTTTCAGACCAATGTCGCCATCGGTATGGTACGCATGACTCACTGGGATCCCGGTACGCAATTGACCGTCCTCACACCTGACGGCCCCCGATCGGCCACCATTCAAGAGAAGTTCTGGAACTGAAAGGCACATCCATGTTCAAGGCACTGCTCGTCGAGAAGAACGACGAAGGCAAGACCAGCGCAAGCGTTACGGAGATATCCGAGGACCAACTGCCAGAAGGCGAAGTGCTGGTCTCGATCGAGTACTCCACTGTCAACTACAAAGACGGTCTGTGCATCGGACCGGGCGGCGGATTGGTGCGAAATTATCCGCACGTGCCGGGGATCGATTTTGCCGGAACGGTCGAGGCTTCGGATGACGGGCGCTACAAGCCGGGGGACAAGGTCGTACTGACCGGATGGCGCGTGGGCGAGAACCGCTGGGGCGGCTATGCCCAGAAGACACGCATCAAGGCGAACATGCTGGTGCCTTTGCCGGACGGCCTCTCGACCCGCGATGCCATGGCGGTCGGAACCGCAGGCTTCACGTCAATGTTGGCAGTGATGGCGCTGGAAGACCATGGGCTTGCACCGGGCCAGGGCGAAGTGCTGGTGACAGGTGCTGCAGGCGGCGTCGGATCCGTCGCCACCGCAATTCTTGCCAATCTTGGCTATGACGTCGCAGGCGTGACCGGTCGCCCTGAAACAGCGGACTACCTGAAATCTCTGGGCGCATAGCGGATCGGGCCGCGCGAGGAGCTGAACGAGACGACCAAGCGTCCGCTCGAAGCCGAAACCTGGGCCGGGTGCATCGACGCGGTTGGCGGCGACATGTTGGCCCGCGTGCTGGGTCAGATGAACTATGGCGCATCGGTTGCGGCCGTGGGTCTGGCAGGCGGCGCCGGATTGCCTGCAACTGTCATCCCGTTCCTGCTGCGCGGCGTGAGCCTGCTGGGGATCGACAGCGTGCTGCAACCCTACGACAACCGCGTAAGGGCGTGGGAGCGGATTGCAAAGGACCTGCCGATGGACAAGCTCTCGGACATGATCCACCCGGCGACACTTGCCGACCTTCCACAGCTTGGCAAGGACATCCTGAAGGGTCAGGTGCGCGGCCGTGTCGTGGTGGACGTAAACGCCTGACCGCAAGGACTGGCACCAGTTCCCGGGCCTAGATATACTATATATCAGATGGCCCGGGCGTAGATGTTGATCATCGTCCCCTTGCCGAGCCCGTCCAGCACGGGCAGGCTGGCTCTGGCGACCTGATAGGCCATCTTCCCGGCCACACCGCCAAACCGCTTAGTGAACGTGCTGACCGGAAACCGCGAGACTGTGGTCCGCCCGATGGGCTGCCAACCGGTCTGCTGCATCAACGAAGCCAGCGAGTTGGGTGTAAAATAGTTCAAATGGGCCGGAGGGATCAGGTAGGGATCACGTGCACCCAGAAGGTCGCTCACCAAGGCCGAAAAATTTGGCAACGCGACTGCAATCACACCACCCTCACGGACCAAAGCGCGGGCCTTTGACAACCATGCCCTGGGCTCCCGTGCATGTTCCAGTACCTGGCTCATCAACACCGCGTCAAAAGAGTCCTTCGACGTAAAACTCTCGAAGCTTGTACCCATCAACCGCAGGCCGGGCACCATCTCGGCGGCGATACCACGTTCATGGTCAGACAACTCCAGCGCGGTCACGTCGAACCCGGCCTCCATGGCAGCCTTTGAGAAGAACCCGTAACCGCAGCCAACATCCAGTAGCCGCCCGCCAGTCCGCGCACGCAAACCAGCGGCCAGCCGCGCGGCATCCACCGTCGAATTCGGATGGGCAGCCTCGCGCGCCATCACGTCCGCCATGGTCGCGCCATCGCGCGCTGCTCCGGGCTCGTCCACGCGCGCATGACCACCAAGTTCGGTATAAAAGGCAATGATACTGGCCTCGTCCGGCACCGGCGTCACAAAGCCAAATCGGCAGGACCGGCAGCGCATGACCTGATAACCTGACTTCTCAGCAAAGGAAGTAGGATCGCCACCGCAAACCGGGCATGCGGCGTGGACGATCTCGTCCGGATCAAATTCTGCCATAGTCAGGACCCACTGGTTCGAATACCAACACGCAGCGTCTATATCTTACCCATGAAGGCGGCGTCTACGCCCCATGGATATCCGAAAATACAAGAGCCAAGCGGCGATTGACTGCGAAAGAGGAGCATTCCCATGGAGGAACTCGGGGACAAGACCGTCATTGTCACAGGTGCCAGCCGGGGCATCGGTGAAGCCACCGCACGGCACTTGGCCAGCCTGGGTGCCTCAGTTGTCCTGGCTGCACGCACGGCCAGTGTCATCACCGAAATTGCCAGAGATATCAATGCGGATGGAGGCATGGCTTATGCGTTCACCTGCGATGTAAGTGAGGCAGGTTCGGTCGAAGACTTGATACAGGAGGCCGTGACTCGTACGGGTCGACTCGATGTTCTTGTCAACAATGCAGGCGTAATCGATCCAATTGCCCATCTGGCTGACAGCGATCCTGATGAGTGGGCGCAGGTCGTCGATATCAACTTCAAGGGCGTATATTATGGTATACGCTTTGCAATTCCCCAAATGTTGAACCAGGGCGGTGGCACGGTGATCAATATCAGCTCGGGTGCTGCGACCAGCGCGTTGGAAGGATGGAGCCACTACTGCGCGACAAAGGCGGGTGTGCTCTCGCTGACGCGCTGCGCAGACAAGGAATATCGCGACCGAGGCATCAGAATTATCGGTCTTAGCCCCGGAACGGTCGCAACCGAAATGCAGGTTCAGATAAAGGCATCCGGCATAAACCCAGTCAGCCAGCTTGATCCTTCGGTTCACATCCCTGCGGAATGGGTGGCAGAGACCATCGCTTATCTGAGCGGCCCGGGCGGAGATGCGCATCTCGGAACGGACTTCTCGCTAAAAACCGAAGAAGGCCGCGCAGAGGTGGGCTTGCCCGTATAGACTTTTTAGATCCGTTCCGAACCCTAAACATCGGCGACGTCACGGAGTGAAAGAACATTTTCGACCCCGCTTGATCCGATCAGGCCTACTTCCACCAAGCCTGCGGGCGTAGTCGAAAGTCATTCTGGCCAGACCGGTCCTCGCCGCGCATCAGGAAGATCGAGTGATGGGACATGTCCGTGCCGCCCCGCTCCACATGTCGCCGGCGGGCGAGGTCACGGTCGTATACGCTGGTCGTAGGCATCATCCTCATTGTCATTCCACGGCGCGGATGCGGCGAGTGGTTTTCCTCGGAGCCGTGTGAAATATAGACATCGTGCAGGGCCATCTGCCCAGCCTTTAGGATCAGCGGCACCGCTTCAGCAGGATCATACTCCTCTGGCCTAAGCTCTTGGTTTAAGGTGAAATTCGGATCGTCCTTCTGATCATGCGCTCGCAGCCTCCCACCCTTGTGAGAACCGGGAATATACAGAAGCGGGCCATTCTCCAATGTGCAATCGTCGATCGCGATCCACACCGTGCACGTCGCCAATGGCTGAATCGGCCAGTACTGCCCGTCCTGATGGAAAGGTGTCTTCTTCCCATTGAGCGCCGGTTTGGCGAAGAAGCTCATGTTCCAAAGGCAGATATCAGGACCGATCAACTGCGCCACCATATCGAGAATCTGTGGGTCGCGCGCATAGTTCAGAAAGCCCAGATCATAGGTCAGAAGCACGCTCGCATTGTCCCGAAACTCAGGGTGGCGATCGAGCAGATGCTTGTGACGTCCACGAATCTCCTCAAGCTGTGCTTCTGGCAGACGATAATCGGGAATCACGTATCCCCGGTCGTGATACTCGGTCACTTGGGCATCGCTCAGCATGTCAGTCTTCCCCTTTTCCAACAGACGGATGTCGTTGATCACACCTTGCATCACATCCATCCTTCAGTATGGTTCTGCGTCAAGAGGTCTGAAATGACCCATTTACATTGCTAGAGTCCATTGGGAGGAAAACATGGGCATACACAACGTCGTAAAGACGGGTGCAGCTGTGGCTGTCGCCATCACATTGGGTCTGGGGGCCGTTTCTGCGGACGCCAAGACCCTGAAATTGCAAGCATCATCAAAGGCCGGTGACTGGGCGCACAAATTCATGACCGACACGTGGGGGCCCAAAGCTGCCGCTCTGTCGGGCGGGGCGGTTGCCATTGAAGTGCTTCCGACCAAGGCCGTCGTGCCACACCGCGAGACGATCGATGCGGTGGCAAACGGGATTCTGGACGGTGATCTGAACGCTGTCTCGTACTTCTCGGGCCGTGATCCGGTCTTCGCCATGATCGGCGATTTGATTGCAGGCTATGACACTGTCGATCAGGTCCGCACCTTCTGCATGCATGCAGGTGGCAAGGAGATCCTGCAAAAGGCATATGACAAGTATCTGCCGGGCAAGATCCACGTCGTCGGCTGCGGCCCCTATGCCAAGGAAGCCTTTGTCTCGACTGTGCCAATCCGCACGGTTGCCGAGTTTGCAGGCGTGAAGGTGCGTTCGCCAGAGGGACTGGCTGCCGAGGTGTTCAAACGCGCGGGCGCAGCCCCCGTGTCCCTGCCGTTCTCGGAAGTCTACACGGCGTTGGAAAAGGGTGTGATTGATGCCGCCGATGCCTCAGCTCATGTGAACAACAATGCATCCGGCATGTACAAAGTGGCCAAGTTCCCGATCTATCCGGGTATCCACTCGATGGCCGTCCTGCAGTTCATCGTGAACAAGAAGGTCTGGGACAAGCTGGGTCCGGAAGGACAGACGGCTTTGGAAGTCTGGTACTCCGCAGCTTATGACGCCATGCGTCGCGAAGCGGATCTTCAGGACCGTGCCATTGCTGCCGAACAGCGTGCAGGCGGCGAGATCGAGGTCATCGACTGGTCCAAGGAAGAGCGCGCCAAGTTCCGCGAAATCGCCGTGGGTGCTTGGGAAGACTTCGCCACGAAGTCGCCTCTGGCACGTGAGGCGCTGGACGCGCACCTCAACTACATGAAGCAAGTCGGTCTTCTGAAGAACTGATCTTCTCGAGGGGGCCCGTCCCCCTCCCCCGCGCTCCCTGACCTGGGGGCGCCCTGGGGCGGCAACGGCGCCGTCCCTCTCCAATCATGCAGGGGTGCGCCATGGTTGCCGTCACCGAAAACATCGAACGCGAACCGGTTGCTGCTGGTTTCTCACGCTTCGTCGATCATGTCAGCCGTTTCACCGGGCTGGCAGTTGGCAACCTTTACTTGCTCGCTGCTGCCTGCACTTTGTGGGAAGTGTTCGCCCGCTACGTAATGCACGCGCCAACCCAGTGGGTCTTCGAGGTTGTCATGGTGCTTTGCGCCTGTGCCTGGATGTTATCTGCAGGGTTCGTAACACTGCAAAAACGCCATATCGGCATCACCGTTTTCTACATCATGGCCTCCGAGCGCACCAAATGGTGGCTGGATCTTTTCGCCATGTGTGTCGGTGTCTTCGCGCTCTATATGCTGGTTGGCGACACGCTGATCCGGGCGCTTGAAAGCATCGATCTGACCGAGCGCGGTGGCACCGCCTGGAACTCCCCCCTGCCCATGGTTCTGAAGACTGTGCTGGTGTCGGGCCTGTTCCTCTATCTGGTTCAGCTGCTGGTCAATCTGTCTAGGCATTTCCAGTCGCGGCCCATTCAGGTCGCCGTGCTGGCCCTGCTTGCAGTGATCTGCGTACGCCTGCTCATTTCGATCTTTGCTCATTACGGCGAGTTTGGCAGTCTTTCCGTCACCATCGACGAGGCTCTGAACACAACCGGCGGCGGCATCGTCGACCAGTTCCATATAGACCGCGATGAGGTCGGCATTGGTACCATTTCGCTGTTCATCGTGTTGGCTCTGCTGGCGCTGATGATGACGGGCATGCCACTGGGCATCGTGACGCTGATCATCTCGGTGATCTGTGCGATGCTGTTCTACGGCAATAACGGCCTCTACCTCGTGTCCGTCAATGCGCTGGACCTCCTGGAGAAGTACCCGCTGGTTGCCGTTCCGTTCTTCGTGCTGATGGCGTCGATCCTCGAACGGTCGGGCATTGCACGAGATCTGTTCGATGCCATGTCGATCTTTGCGGGCGGTTTCCGTGGCGGTGTCGCACTCCAGACCACGATCGTCGCCGTGATCCTCGCCGCCATGTCTGGCGTGATGGGCGGCGAGATCGTGATGCTGGGCCTTGTCGCCCTGCCCCAGATGTTGCGGCTTGGTTATGATCGGAAGCTGACTATCGGGTTGATCTGCGCAGCTGGGGCACTGGCTACGCTGATTCCGCCGTCCATCGTAATGATCGTCTACGGGTTGTCGGCAAATGTTGGCATTGGTGATCTCTTCTCGGCCGGCTTCCTGCCGGGTCTGATGCTGGCCAGCTTTTATGTGATTTACGTTCTGGTCAGGGTGAACCTGAATCCAAGCCTTGCCCCCACTGCGGCAGAGATCTCTAAGATCACCGGGACGACCACAAAGTTGGGCCCCCACCAGGTAATTGCCGTGATCCTCTGTATCATCCTGATCGCCTGCGTCATGGGTTCGATCTATGGCGGCCTTACTTCCGTGACCGAGGCCTCGGCTGTTGGCGTCTTTGGCGCAATCATCGTCTCTGCAGTGAGGTTGCAGTTCAACTACGCTTTGATTCGTGACTGCCTTGCCAGCACCATGGCAATTGTCGGCACGATCATCTGGTTGATCCTGGGCGCAGTTGCGTTTGTGGGGCTCTACAACTTGATCGGCGGCGCGGACTTCATGCGCAGTCTGATTCAGGGCACTGGGCTTGGACCGCTTGGAACCATCTTCCTGATGATGGCCATTCTCGTGGTGCTTGGCACGTTCATGGAATGGATCGCAATCATCTTCATCACTGTGCCTGTGTTTGCACCGGTGGTTCGAGACATGGCGCCCGAACTTGGTATGGAACCAG
>JBGCFK010000092.1:0-15882 GCA_045106875.1 Paracoccaceae bacterium
GCATCGGCGCCCATCAGGAGCGGGCCCTGTTCGATGATCCGGCCAACCCGCGAACGTGGGTTCAGAGAGGCGAACGGGTCCTGAAACACCATCTGGATTTTTGCCCGGAAGGGCCGCATCTCCGAGCGGTTAAGGGGACGCAGATCCGTTCCGTCCAGCAGGATCTCGCCTGCTTCGGCATCGCTCAGCCGGACGATGCAGCGGGCAACTGTCGACTTCCCAGAGCCTGACTCGCCGACAATCCCCAGTGTCTCGCCGCGCGCGAGGTCGAGCGTCACTTCCTTGGCCGCGTGCACCACGCGGGCCTTGCCGCCCAGAAATCCTCCGCCCGAGCGATAGGTCTTCACCAAGCCCTTCACCTGCAAGGCCATGTCCGTGGACCGAGGTCGCGCCGGGCGCGGGTTCAGACTGGGCACGGCTGCCATCAGCGATTGCGTGTAGGGGTGATTTGGCCGCAACAGCACCTCGGTGGCTGTTCCGGTTTCGACCACGATACCGTTCTGCATCACGGCAACCCGGTCGGCGATGTCTGCCACCACGCCAAAGTCATGCGTGATGAACAACACGCCCGTGCCGTGCTCGTCCTGCATCTGCTTGATCAGCTTCAGGATCTGCGCCTGCGTTGTCACGTCCAGCGCGGTCGTCGGCTCGTCGGCGATCAGGATCTTGGGATCCAGTGCAAGCGCCATGGCGATCATCGCGCGCTGACGTTGTCCACCCGAGAGCTCGTGCGGATAGGCCTTGAGCGCCTGTTCGGGATCAGGAATCTGCACATCGCTCAGCAGTCCCAGCGCCCTGTCGCGCCGCTCGGACGAAGGCATTTTCTCGTGGAACCGGAAAACCTCGTCGATTTGATCGCCAATGGTCATGACCGGGTTCAATGCCGTCATGGGTTCCTGAAAGATCATCGAGATCTCGGAGCCGCGGATCTGGCGCAATCGCGCCTCGGAAGCCTTGGCGAGATCCTCGCCCAGAAAATTTACCGAGCCTTCGGAAATCCGCACATGCGGGCGAGGCAGGAGGCCCATCACGGCACGGGCCGTAAGGGATTTGCCCGAGCCGGATTCGCCAACAACGCAGAGTATTTCATTTCGGGCGAGCCGCAGGTCGGCGTTCTCGACCGCATAAGCACGCTGCCCGCCGGAAGGCAGAGCCACGTGGAGGCCATTGACCTCTAGCAGTGGGCTCATGTCGCACGCTCCCTGAGACGCGGGTTCAGGGCATCGTTCAGGCCCTCGCCCACCAGATTGATCGCAAGCACTGTGAGCAGAATCGCGACACCGGGGAAGGTGCAGACCCACCATGCCGACCTCAGCAGCGTGCGCCCTGCGCCGATCTGGAAACCCCAGCTCATGACATTGGGATCGCCAAGGCCAAGGAACGCCAGTCCGGATTCGATCAGAATCGCGGTTGCGACCATCAGCGAGCCGATCACGATAATGGGAGACAGGCAGTTCGGCAGGATCTCACCCAGCATGATCCGGATGTCCGACATGCCGACCGTATGGCAGGCCTGCACGAATTCACGGTTGCGGAGCGACAGGAATTCGCCCCGCACCAGTCGCGCGACCGCGGGCCACGAGACGACTGCAATGGCAATCACCACGCTCTCGATAGACGGTTTCATGATCGCGACCAGCAGGATGGCAAACACGAACGAAGGGATCGTCTGGAACATTTCGGTCGTGCGCATCAGCAGATCGTCGATGATGCCGCCATAGTATCCCGCCAGTGCGCCCATGATGACGCCGACCAGCACAGCGACCAGCGTCGCGATCAGCCCGATCAGCAGCGAGGTCTTCGCCCCATGCGCGATCCCGGCAGCCACATCACGCCCAAGGCTGTCCGAGCCCAGAAGAAACCCGTTCTCGCCCGGAGGTGACATGGATTTGCCAGCCAGACTGAACGGATCTGCCGGGAAAAACAGTGGCGCCGTCACTGCCATCAGGAGGATCATGGCAATGATGCCCAGCCCGAAAACGGCCGAGCGGTTGCGGGCAAAACGGGACCAGAAGCTTGTCATCATCCGACCTCGATCCGAGGGTCGAGGGACGAATAGACGATGTCCACGACCAGATTTACCGCGACCACCAGCAGGGCGGACAGAAGGAAGATCCCCAGCAGCAGATTCAGGTCGCGCGCGAACAGTGCCTCGAAGGCCAGCATCCCCAGACCGGGCCATGCAAACACCGACTCGACGATGACAGATCCGCCAATCAGCGCCCCGACCTGAACGCCCGCCATCGTGACAACAGGCAACAGGGCGTTGCGCAGAACATGCACGAACACGATGCGGCGTTCCGTGACACCCTTGGCGCGCGCGGTGGTCACATAATCCTGCCCGTATTGCTCGAGCATCGAGGCCCGCATCAGCCGCGTGTAAAGCGCCAGATAGAACAGTGACAACGTGATTGTCGGCAGAACCAGATGGCGCGCAATATCAAGGACCCGGTCCCAACCCTCGTAGAATTGGGCAAAGTTCTCCATGCCCGAAGTTGGAAACCAGCCGAGGTTTAGCGAGAAGACCACGATCAGCATCAAACCGACCCAGAAGAGCGGCGTCGCGTAGGTGATCAGCGCAAAGATAGAGATGGCCGTGTCGCGCCATGTGTTCAGCCCGGTGGCAGCGACCAGACCCAGCAGGATGCCGAAGCCAACGGCCAGTGAAATCGTGGCGACCATCAACAGCAGAGTCGCGAACATGCGGTCGAAGATCAGCTCGCTCACGGGCATCTCATGGCGGAAGGAGTATCCGAGGTCCAGGGTCAGTACGTTCTTCAGATAGACCGCCAACTGCACGGGCAGCGGTTGGTCCAGTCCGAACTTGGCGCGCAGTTCGGCCATGTATTCGGGAGTGGCGGATCCGGCCTCACCGGCGAGCACGTCGACGGCATCGCCTTCGGCCATCTGCAGCAGGAAGAAGTTCATGACGACGATGGCAAAGACGATCGGGATCGCCTGCAGCAAGCGCTTCAGCACATAGCGCATTCGCTTTGCGGAATGGTTCATCCTACCCCCTCGCCCTGTTGGCACCGGCCCGGTCGGGCCAGCGCCATTTCAGTCAGGCCGGATTACTCGTCCAGCCATGCATCGGCAAAGGACCCGTACGCGCCCAGTGCCGAGGTGTCGTGGTCTTTCAGCTTCTCATTGTAGACAGTAAGAAACTCCATTTCGAACAGGTTCACGACCGGCATGTCTTCGGCCAGTATCTTCTGGATGTCGCCATAGATTTCGGACCGCTTGGCAGCGTCCGCTTCCTGTGCACCGGCAGCCAGCAGATCATCCAGCTTTGGGTTCGAGTAGCGGCTCGAGTTCACGAAATGCGTGCCCTGACGGATCTGGTCGGTGCCATAGTGGCGGTGAACGCCCAGCACCGGATCCGGCAACTGGTACAAGTAGTTCACGTTCATGGCGAAGTCATAGTTGTGATAGATCCGCTTCAGCCACGTCGGCACGTCCTCGTAACGCAACTCGACTGCGATACCGATAGGAGCAAGAGCCTGCTTCATGTACTCGCCCGCGCGCCGCCAGTCCTCGCCATAGGGGATCAGATCCAGCACCGCCTTGGCCCGTACACCATCAGCGTCAGCCGTGATGCCTGCCTCGTCCAGCAGCGCCTTGGCTGCGTCGACATTGGCGTTCGCGGCGTAGTTCGGCATCGCGTCCTTGTAGAGGCCAGTTGCCCCGAAATTCGACGACAGGGCCGAGCTTGCGGGCTTGCCATATCCGAACCAAATGTTCTCGATCAGGAATGACCGATCCAGCGCCAGCGAGATTGCCTTGCGGATGGCCGGATTGTCGAATGGCGCAGTCGTCGTGTTGAACTCGATCAGCGACATCGGGTTGATCATCGAATACCCGTCGGTTGTCACGCCGAACCCGTCCGTGTCACGCAATCGGACCGCATCGATGTTCGGGATGGCGCCGTAAGCACCATACATGACTTCGCCGCTTTCCATGGCAGCTGTCCGCGTGGACGCGTCGGGGATGAAACGGCCGACAAGACGGTCAATGTAGGGCTTGCCCTCCTGCCAGTAGCTCTCGTTCTTCTCCAGACGAACGAACTGGCCCTTTTTCCACTCGACAAACTTGAATGGCCCGGTGCCGACCGGATTGTTGGCCAGATCCGCCGAGCGCACATCCTGCCCTTCCAGAAGGTGCTTTGGGACGATCGGGCTTTCATATCCCGACAGCGCGCGCAGCATGTAGGGCGCGGGGTTGGCGAGATTGAACACAGCCGTGGTTGCGTCTGGCGTGTCGATGGACGTCACTTCGCGGAACGAGTTCGGCCCGCGCGGGTGCACTTTCTTCAGCACCTCCATCACGGTGAACTGCACATCGGCCGAGGTGAAGGGCTCGCCGTCATGCCATGTCACACCGTCCTGCAGCGTGAAGGTGACGGTCTTGCCGTCTGCGCTGACCTCATAGCTTTTGGCGAGCGCGGGCATGATGTTCAGGTCATTGTCATAGTCCAGCAGACCTTCGTAGATCTTGGGCGCGACCAGACCGATCGGGCCCGAGGTCGACAGATAGGAGGCCAGCGAAGGTGGTTCTGGCTGGACGATATATACGAGCGTGCCGCCCGCCTTTTGCGCCATGGCGGCAGTGCCACCCAGCACGAGGCCGAGTGCGCACGCGCTGGCGGCAATGATGGATTTCATTCTCATGTAAGGATCTCTCTGTTGTTGCGGTGATGGTCTGCTCGCCACCTCATCGTGGCACGCTGGCGCATTTCGCAGTGCAACACAATCGGATTCGTCAGCACTTGCACGCTCTGGCAGGTGCGCCGGCAAAATCGCTCAGATTACAGGCAATTCCGCCGCTGCGCGCGCAGTCATTAGGCAGGCCGGGCCCGAGGGAATCACAATGCTTTCCTCGTGCACCATCATCAGCCCGTCACCATAGGAAAGGGAAGGCTCCAGCGTCAGGACCATGCCCTCCTCCAGAACCGTGTCATCCCATGCCGCGTGGCTGGGCCACTCGGTCAGTTGCATGCCAAGCCCATGCCCCAGCCGCCCGACATCACCGCCGTCAGGATCCATTTCGCGGATCACGTCGTGCATGGCATGAAAGAGATCGCGGCAAGTGGTGTCGGGGCGCGCTGCCGCCAAGCCTGCCTCTGTCGCGCGCCAAAGCGTATCGTAGGCCCGCCGCGCGGTGTCATC
Source organism: Paracoccaceae bacterium (assembly GCA_045106875.1). Taxonomy (GTDB): domain Bacteria; phylum Pseudomonadota; class Alphaproteobacteria; order Rhodobacterales; family Rhodobacteraceae; genus Thermohalobaculum. Next base: position 5,166 of record JBGCFK010000092.1, read on the forward strand.
CGCGTGTCCAATGGCAAAGTTCCGGTCGAAATCGCAAAAGTACCCGTCCCAGATGCAGCCCGTGTCCAGCATCACGATATCGCCAGGCGCGAGCGGACGGCGGGTTGGTGGAGAGATCACGTCCCGGTACCCGCCCGGACCGGCGCCGCCCACCAGATAAGGGACATCATCCGCGCCTGCGGCGAGTGCAGCGCGTCTGAACTCCCGGAACAGTTCGATCTGTTCAGTGCCCGCGCGGGCGATGTCGGGCACGAGATCAAACGTGTTCGCGCCGATTGCGCAGATGTGCGCAAGCTTCTCGATTTCGGCTGGTGACTTCACCATGCGCAGGCGCCTTATCAGCGGGGTGGCATCCGAAATGGTCAGACCGGGGAGCGCCGACAGCAAGTGCTCGTAGTCTCCCAGAGGCATCCGCAGATGCGTCTCGTGTCCTTTCATCAACCCTATTTGTGCGCCCTCTTGCGCAAGGGGGGCAAGCATGTCGACGAGCAGGCTGATCCCGTCATCGTGCGGTGCAGGGGCGCTCCAGGTGCGGATGTCGTCGATCCACGTCGAACGCATCAAGGCGGCGCCTATCTCCGGAATGATGGCTATCGGCTTCCCGGTGGCCGGGACAAATACGAACCATGGTCGCGAGGGACTTTGCCAGAAAAGGGTCTGGAAGCCGGTGAAGTAGCGCACCTCCGGCTCTGTGGTCAGGAGCAAACCTGCCAGTCCATGTTCTGCCATGCCTGCCTGGGCACGCGCTGTGCGGGCGACGAATTCCTCTTGCGGGAATCCGCGGGCTGGTTCCTCAACCATCTCCACCTGCCATGATGCGCGCATAGATCTCTGGATCGGTGATCCCTTCGGTCCCGAACAGCAGCACGCGCGAATCCGGTCCCAAGCCCATTCTGGCTGACAGCTCGGGGTCCTGACGCGCGGCCATCAGAGCCGCGAGCCCTGCCGCCGAACACTCCCCTGCCTCGATCGCGGGATCGCCGCCTTCCGGGTTTGCCAGCAGACGCATCACGGGCGCGATCATGCTGTCGGGAATGGTCACGAAGTCCGAGCCTTCCTCGGCCAGAATTGGCCATGCCAGCGGCGAGGGTTCGCCGCATGAAAGGCCGGCCATGATGGTCTCTTCGGCGATCTCGACATTGGTCAGGGAGCCTGCGCGCGCACTGGCGAAGAGGCAGGCGGCCAGGTCGGGTTCGACGACCACAACGCGCGGTGCGGCATCGCCCCAATGCTGGCGCAGATAGGCTGCGACACCGGCGGCCAACCCGCCGACGCCGCCCTGCAGAAAGACATGCGTGGGCGCCGTGTCCATGGCTTCGCAGGCCTCGCGGGCCATCACGCCGTATCCTGCCATCACGTCACGCGGAGGGTCGGTATATCCCTCCCACGAGGTATCCGAGACGACGAACCAGTCATTGGCCTCGGCGTCCTCGCGGCAGACCCGGACAGAGGCGTCGTAGTCATCGTTGACGCGGATCACCTCGGCACCAAAGGCACGTACGGCTTCGGCGCGGCCTTCGGAGACTTCGGCATGTATGTAGATCCGGCATGGTGCTCCGAAGCGTTGGGCGCCCCAGGCCAGCGAGCGGCCATGGTTGCCATCCGTTGCGGAGACAAGCGTGATCCCGGCAGCAGCGTCGCGGTATTGGCCTGTGCGAATATCCTCGGCCGTGACCGGCTTCCCCGTGCGCGCAGCGATCTCGCGCATCAGAACGCGCAGACCTGCATAGGCCCCGCCAAGTGCCTTGAAGCTGCCCAGCCCGAACCGTGGGCCTTCGAACTTGAAGTCTATGCGCGCAACGTTCGATTGAGCGGCAAGCGCGGGCAACGTGTGAAGCGGTGTGGGCGCATAGCCATCCCAGTTCGTGATCTCATCCCACGCGGCCGCATAGGTTTCACTGGTCAACACCGTGAAAGCCGCGTCGCCCGAAGTCGGTTTGCCAGATGAATGCGTTATTTGTACGTTCTCAACAGACTGCATCAGTGTCCCCGTCGGAGTTGTGGATGGAGGAAGCCGTAGCGCCTTCCCGTGCATTCCCGCAGATTGGCCCCTTTGCGAGAAATATGCCAGCGCCCGACCCGATATCGCATCATCAAGACCAGAGGAGTGAGGCTTTGTGGTGTGCGGCCTTCACGAGGCGTCCCTCTTGGTGTGGTGCTTTTCGCAGCGTTCCAGAAAAACCGCCAAATCGCTTCAGTTTCGGAATGCTTCGATGCATTTTTTTTTAAAACGTGTGACGATCTTCACAACGCATGTGGTAACGTTAACGCAGGGTGAAGCGAAGTTGAGAATGCCCCTTCCAGCAAATCAGGGGGCTTGAATGTTTTCCGCTGTTGGGGGCGCTACAAAATGACGACTTTCTTCGGTGACGACTACGTCACGCAAATCACTGATGTTGTATTCGATCCCAGTGGAGGTCAGTTCGGTCCGGACGCTCCGGGTTTCAACGACTCGATATTTCTCGGAATTGGTGGCGACGGTCTGGTCGGCGATACCTTCAGCATCGGCGGTCCGGTGGTTTTCAACATCCCGTTTGTTGGCGATACCGAGATTTTCCGCGCCCGCCTGTTTGGCGAAATCGGCGCGCAGTTCGGATTGCAGCTTGAGTGGTCGCTGGATCCCGGGTCGGTCGACGCGATCCTGCCTTACGAGACGGTGGTCGGATACCCTGACTTTGACATCGCGACGATTGCCGATGGCGATATTGTCGACCTTTTCTTCGGCGCGACCTTCGAGCCGGACGCCGATCCCGACAGTGGGTTCACCACAGCTTTCCCCCGGCTGACCTTTGATGTCGGAATCCTCACCGAACTGGTCGTGCAGCTTGGCGCTGAGCTGGGCGTGTTTGGTAACAATGCCACGCTGAACATTCTGGACTTCAACGTGCCCGAAACCGTGCTGCCGATCATCTCGGTCGATACGGGCCGCCAGATCACGCAGGAGCAGGCGGACGAGGACCCAGACGATTCCAACGAAGTCGGCGATGCCAACCCGATCGAGATCTTCGGTGCCATTACCACGCAGGAACTGCTCAACGAGATCCCCGGCCTCGACCCGGCGTTCAACGATGCAGGTGAGTTTGCCGGCATCGGCATTCCGCTGAACACCTTTGTCAGCGGACCCAAGGCTGATGACATCGAGACCACTGATGCCTCGCCTGACGGTGAAGAAACGCCCGACGATAGCGGTCCCGGATTTGACCTGACCTCGATTGATCTGGGCAAGTTCGAGATCTTCATCCCGAACATCAACACGGTTTCGTCCTATGACGGGAACATCTTTGTCACTGACCCGACGCGCAAGGCCGAGTACACGTTCGAAACCGATGGCAATGGTGCGCGGGTGCTGGACGAAAACGGGCGTCCCATCATCCTGGGCATCGACCGTGTCGCAGACCTTGCGGCTGACGGCGTCACAAATCTGGGCGAGGGCAACCGCGACGATCTGGTCCGCCTGACGCTCGATCTGGATGGGCTGATCACATATGCGACGGGCGGCACGTTCCCGCCGCTGGAATTGGATATCGATCTGCTGGATGGATCGGTCGCGGGCATCAATCTGGACGCCGGGTTCTCCTACAACCTGCTGGATGTCGAGCTGGAAGCCGCCCTGCCGCTGGAACAGGAATTCACTCTCACGCCAAAGCTGCGCACGCAGCTTCAGTTCTTTGAAAATAATGGCGGCGTGAAAGGCGATGCCAAGGCTGTCGAGGTGCTGATGCAGCGCAAGGTGCTGCTGTTCGACGAGACCGGTGTGTTTCAGGACGACACCATCACTGCACGCTTGCGGGAACTTGCCGAGGGCAATGCCACTTTTGCGCAGGATATCGACCTGTTCCTCGATCTGGATCAGGGAATCGCCGGGGCCTTCACCGGGCAGACCGCGTCCATAGGCGGGCGCATGATCATAAGCCGGGACAATGGCCGGACATGGGACGAGCTGTTCACAGGCGCCTCCGATCCGATCGCTGCAAGCGCACCCGCGCTCGGTCAGGACCAGACGGTCGAACTGGAACTTGGTGAGAACACACTGCTGGGCTACCGGCTGTTCATTGGTTCAGGCTCGACGGAGGTCAGAGAAGACTACGTCATCGAGTTCGACGACACCGACAGTGTCTATGTGGAAGAGATCGAGGATATCTCGAGCTTCATCGAAGAGACCCCGTTCCTCGATGATCTGAACACCCTGAACGTGATCTACGACGATCAGGAAACCTTTGTCGAGATTGTCTCTCAGTCCGTGCCTATCGTCACGAACCGGACCGGGCTGGAGTTCGATCTGGCGCTGATTCTGCGTGGCCTCGCTGCCAGCGCGTTCTTCGAGGCTTCGGTCGACATCGGGCCGTTCAATGTCGGAGTCGGTCTGGATTTCGAAATCGGGCCGCTGTTCGAGGAGAAGTTCGAGCTTCTCAACCTCGATATCATCGACCTGTTCAACGGCAGCTTCCAGCTGGAGGACACCGAGACCACCAGCTTCATCCTCGGCGCCCCCGCACCCGAGACCGATTTCGGCGACGCGATTGTCGGCACCACGGGCAACGATACGCTGGTGGGCACACCAGACGCTGACGAGATCGTTGCGCTGGCGGGTGAAGACAGCATCGACGCAGGTGCGGGCAATGATGTGATTGTCCTCGGCAATGCGGCTGACAGTGTGGATGGCGGCGACGGGTTCGACACGCTGGATCTGTCTGAACTGCAGCGCCAGCTCAGCGCCATCAATGTCACAACTCCGTTTGGCGAACTGGACATCGTGCGCGTGCTGCCCGGACAACAACTGGGCGTGTTCCTTGAGCCGCTCGCACGCGATGGTGCCACAGTTCTGCCGCGCGGCAATGTTGTCTCGGTGATTTCCGAGGATGCCGGTGCCGCGGTGCGCTTCCCGATTCATACGGCCGTCAATGTCGAGCGCGTGGTCTTCACGGATCTGGGCGACGACATTTTCATCACCAATGATCAGGGCGTCGAAGTCTACGAGACCCGCGGCGGCAATGACGGGATCAAGTTTGACATCACGGGTAATCTGCCGGTGGTTCCCGTGACGATCCTTGCGGGCGATGGAGACGACGTGGTCTCGACGACGTTCACGCTGATAGACTCAGCGACCTCCATCGATGGCGGCGAGGGCTACGACTATCTGGAAGTTGACGGGGATCTGGATCTCGAGGACGGGATCGGATCGCGTGGGGAGATCTATACCGGGTTCGAAGCCTTAGCGGCTCACCAAAGCCGGACCGATGCCAACACCTTCCGAGGCGATGGCGCGTCCAACTCGCTTTTGGGTGGGCAAGGAAACGACACGCTGGACGGGCGCGGCGGCAATGATTTCCTGTTCGGCGGAAATGACAACGACCTGCTGATCGGCGGAACCGGGGCGGACAGCCTCGATGGTGGCTCTGGCCAAGATGAGGTCAGCTTTGAGACCGCGGCCACAAGTGTGTTCGTGGACCTAGACTTCGGTGGAGTGGGCCGAGGTTTCCGCGGGGACGCGCAGGGTGACACGTTCAACAGCATCGAGAATGTCACAGGGTCCGACTTTAACGACATCCTGATTGGTAACAACGCAGACAACACCCTCGCGGGTGGGCTCGGCGATGACCGCCTTCAATCTCAGGGCGGCGACGATCTGCTGCTTGGCGGCGCGGACAATGACCTGTTGAACCGCGGCAGTATCGTCACCGCAGGCAGTACAGCGTTCGGCAATGTCTATGATGGCGGCGAGGGCTTTGACCTCGTGGCCGTAGACGTGTTCAGCCCGTTCACCCAAACCGGCAGCCATACTGGAACCGCCCAATTCAGCCACACTTTCGGCGATGCTTCAATCTTCGGCCCTGAATTTACCAGAACGACCGAACGCAGCGTTACGATCGATCACCGATATGTAAGGTCGGCCCACGTTGAATTGATCCTCGACGAGACGGGCTCCGGCACCATCGAGTACATTGAGGACGATGCCAGCGACCGTTTGCTTGCCACCCGGATCAGGGGCACGGCTGATTATTCCTCGCGCGAGCCTATCCTCGATTTCATCTGGGATGCGCGCACGAGCAGCTACAACAACAACATATCGGATCAATCGCTCAGCAACCTGCGAAACGATGGAATCAGTTTCTCTCGCGATTCTGACGACATCGTCAGTGGCTCGGGCAAAATCTTGAGCTCAGGCAGCGTGCCCGCCGCGAACGGCGGCTTGTTCGGCTCGGAACAGGTGGCCAATGTCGAGGGCATCATCGGATCCCGCGGCAACGACAAGCTGACCGGCAACAGCCAGGACAATGCGTTCTTCGGCAATGGCGGCAGTGATCTCATCCGTGGTGGCGACGGCGGTGACCGGCTTGGATTTGGCGATGCACAGCCTCTGTCGGACGTATTCTCCTTCCCCGGCAGCAGCGGAGTGCAGGCGCCCGGTAGCGACAGCCGGGTGTTCTTCAATCTCGTACAACGGCTTGTGTTTCTGAACCCCGATGGCGAGGAAAGCTCGGACGGACGGAACGATTGGACGCCTGTCGGCAAGATCCAGATCAACGCGTCCGGCGCGACCCAGAACATCGGATCGTTCCTTTGGGGTCAGGGCGGTATAGATACGCTCGATATGCGCTTCGATCGCGGGATCACGTTCTTCCCGGACACATCGACCAATTTTGCCCGGGTCAATCTCGAGATCCCGCTGACCAACGCGCCGATCAACAACTACACTGGCGAGACAGTTTTCTACGGCTTTGCCGAGTGGTTCAATGCGGCAGGGGTACGCCAGAGCTTTGCAACCACCTACGGCGTCGAGAACGTCATTGGCTCGCGCAGGGATGACAGCATTACCGGGGACCGGCGCGACAATGTCATCGAAGGCCTCGATGGCGCGGATTTCATGGATGGGAACACCGGCTTCGACACGGCCTCCTATGCGCTGGCCGAGGAAGGCGTGACGCTGAACATCCGCGCGGATGGCGACGGGTTCGCGCTGGACAATGCCCGCGCGACCATCACCGGCTCGGGCGATGCCACGGGCGATCTGGCCGTGAACTTCGAGGCATATGTCGGCTCGGACCATGACGACATCGCCGTGATCGAAGGCGGCGCGCTGGTCGAGGACAATCCGTTCACCGTCTCGGCGATCTTGCCGCAGCTTGGCTCCACCCAGTTCACGGTAACCGGGGCACGGTACGATCCCGACAACCTGGCACGCACGCTGGAGCTGGACCTGGGCGACGGCGACGATGTGCTGGTGATCGAAGGGCTTGGTGCACATGACGTCTCCCTCGGCGAGGGCGACGATACGGGCACCATCCGCAATATCGGCCATACACTCGATGCGGGCGCGGGCAATGACACGATCACGGTTCTCGACCACGAGGACCTGAGCCTTGCCGATCTCGACCCAGCCCAGCGCGTCACGACCATCGACGGCGGTGCGGGCGATGACGTGGTGGTGTTCTCGGGCGGGGATTACATCCTGCTCGAGATCACCGACGCGGGCGCGACCGTGTTCGAACGGCTGGACCCGGCGTTCTCGCCCGAGACCGAGACGCTGGACATCCAGCCTGTCGGTGAGGTGACCGTGGACCTGACGCAGACCTCGGAGTTCCAGATCCAGCAGGAGATCGCGCGCGGGGCGCTGGCCGAGTATCAGCTGTCCGGCGTCGAGATCGTTGAGATCAATGGCGAGCGGATCCGCATCGACAACCCGGACCCCATCGTCGACCCGGACACCACGCTGACCATCATCGAAGATCAGATCGATGCCTACGATCTTGATCTGCTGATCACCCAGGACGAGATCGACGCAGACGCGACGTTCTCGGTCGTGATGCCGCCCATGACGGCGGATCTGGTGTTGCCGGGCGGTGGCCTGCCCATCGAGATGGGCGATGTGCTGACCGCTGCCGAGATGGCCGCCCTGCAAGTCGTTCCGGGGCAGAACTTCGACCCGGCGGCGGACATGTTCTCGTATATCCGCGTGGGCGATCCAGAGGACGAGGCCCGCACCGCGACCCTGCCCGAACCCGTGCGCGGCGTGGCGCTGAACATCACCTCGCATCTGGACGAGATCGAGGTTGTCACCACCCCGCCGCCCCCGCCCGCGCCCGAGATCGCGCTGGCGCGGCTGAACCCGGCCACCGGCACGTCTCCGACCGTGGACGAGGTGCAGTACGCCGATGGCGGCATCTTCTCGGACATGCCGTCGGGGTCGATGACCGTCGAGTTCCTGTTCCGCTCGGCGGGCGAGTTCGACCCGAACGGGCCGGATTTCTCGTTCCTGTCTTACGCGGCGGGGGGCAACAACAACGAGCTGACCATGTTCGGGACCAAGGAGGGCCGCGGGCTGGTACTTGGTTTCAACGGGGTTGGCACGGATACGGGCTATCGCATCGATCAGCTCTTCGACCGCGAACTGCACCGGATCTCGGTCACCTATGACACCACGGCCAACCGGATCGAGATGTTCGTCGACGGGATCGAGGTGTTCTCGAACACCACGGCGCCGCTGGGGTCCATCGCCAACAATGGCTACATGGTCTGGGGGCAGGAGCAGGACAGCTTTGGCGGCAACTTCGATGCGAACCAGATCATAAAGGGCGACCTCGGTGATATCCGCATCTGGGACGGCGTGCGCAGCGAGACCGAGATTGCGGACAATGCGTTCTCCGAACTGACCGACCCCGCGGCCGAGGCCGATCTGGCCGCATACTGGCAGGCCGACCCGACAAACGAGGGCGTTCTGGCGAACGCGGTGGGCGACACGCATCTGGCGCTGGTTAACGCGCCGGAGATTGTCACTGTCACCAACCCGGAAGCGCCCAATGTCGAGATCATCCCAACCATCCGCATGAACACCGGCACGATCACCAACGAGTACGTCCGGGCGGCGAATTTCGACGAGATGCCGACAGGCCCGATGACGATCGAGTTCATCTATCAGTCCCCCGAAGATTTCGACCCGACAGGTGGGCGCCAGCACTTGCTGTCCTACGCCGTCTCAGGCAGCACGAACGAGTTTCTGCTGATCGCTGACCAGGCCGCCAATAGCGGGCAGATAGGGCTGATCCTCAACAGCAGCCAAACGATCATCACCGATGCGCCTTCATCGCTGTTGCTGGATACCGAACCACACCGCCTGTCGGTTTTGTTCGACCCGGATGGGGATACGCTGGAGATCTATATCGACGGCGTTCTTGCAGGCGGCTCGACGGTCGCCACGGCACCGATCGCAGCCGGTGGCTCGCTGATCTTCGGACAGGAGCAGGATTCGGTGGGCGGCGGGTTCAACCCGAATGAAAGCGTTGCTGGAGATTTCGGCGACATTCGCATCCGGGAAGGCTTGCGTACGCCCGCCGAGATCGTGGCAGATGCCTTTACCCAGATCGCCGATCCCGCCAATGCGCCGGGGCTGGTGGCCAACTGGCAGGTGGATCCCGAGAACTCCAGCACCGTGCCGAACCTTGCTGGCACTGCGGTGATGAACCAGTTCGCGACGCCGGCGCGCGCCTCGGTGCAGTTTGATCTGCCGCCCGAGACGGAGGTGATCGGCCCGCCCATCGTGGTCGAAACAGAAATGCTCGTGCTCGATCAGCAGGGCGACGAGGTGACCATCACCGTGGACGAGGTGCCCACGAATGGCACAATCTTCTACATGGCGCCGGATCCGGTGCTGTTGGCAGAGGGGTTCACCTTCCTGATCGAAACGCCGGTCGCTGTTGACGATGATCTGACGCCAGACCAGCTGGAAGGCCTGTTCTTCCGGGCAACCGAAGACTTTTCGGGCGATCCCGGCAACTTCCGCTACACGGTGCGCGATGATGTCTCGTTCCGCGATCTGTCGACCACGGAGCAGGCGGACCAGAACAATGCCACCGATGGCAATCTGCGCGACGGGGCGGCCAGCCAGACCATCAGCTTTGATGTAATCCCGGCCAATGACGCGCCCGAGGTCTCGAATGTTCTGTTCCCGATCTCACCGGGGGCCGAATTGCACAACAATGTGCGTGCGGCGGATGCTGAAGGCGACGCGTTCGAGGTTGCTCTGCTGGAAGGCCCGTCGCTAGGCACAGTTGTCGTCAACCCGGATGGCACGTTCACCTACACCCAGAACGCGGCTCTGGATTTCGAGGGCAAGGAATTTCTTGAGGACCGCTTCACGGTTCAGGCCACCGAGAGCGTCCCGTCCAATTTCAATGTCGAAGGCGATCCCGCACAATCGGCGCCGCAGGAGCAGGTGATCCGCATCGTCAATCCAGCGCTGCAGACCGAGATCGTTTTCGACCCGAACGATCCGGACTTCTTCGACGATGACGGCAACCCGATCAGGCTTGGCGGGCTCGAAACGGACGATGTGATCCGCGGGCATGGCGGCCCTGACGGATTGTTCGGCTTTGGTGGTGACGACTCGATCTTTGGCGAAGCCGGGAACGATACGATCGAAGGTGGATTGGGTGACGACAGCATGGAAGGCGGGGAGGGGATTGATACGCTCTCCTTCGCGACCATGAGCGCCCCTTCGTTCGCAGTTGAAGGCGCATTGTTCGGCGCGTTCGTGGATCTCAGCCTGCAAGGCACACCGCAGCAGACCGGACAGGGCGAAGATATCTTCACCAATTTCGAGAACCTTGGCGGCAGCGAGTTCGCGGACTTCCTCACCGGTAACGGGGTGGCGAACGCGATCAATGGCGGCGCGGGCGGCGATGTGCTGGTCGGCGGCGATGGCGATGACACGCTGGAAGGC
>JBGCFK010000093.1:0-4140 GCA_045106875.1 Paracoccaceae bacterium
CCTATGTGGCCGAAGTCCGCAGGCGCAGCGACAACGAAGCCGGGATCTTCTTTCTCAGTGCCGAACCGGGTCGAAAGCCATGGGTTGAACGGACCTGAGCTCTCAAGCCGGGTTGTCCCGGAACCGGACGAATGATATCGGGCGGAATGCCCCGACAACTCGACTTCCCAACCATGTCAGAAATCTTCCGCCGTTTTCGCGACCGTGAACCGGAACCCAAGGGAGAACTGGAACATGTGAACGTTTACACCCTGCTGGTCGCAGTGGCCTTGTCCGCTCAGGCGACAGACAAGGGTGTGAACCGCGCGACCCGAGGATTGTTCGCAGTTGCGGACACACCCGAGAAGATGCTGGCGCTTGGGGAAGCGGGTGTGATCGAGCATATCAAGACCATCGGCCTCTTTCGCAACAAGGCCAAGAACGTGATCAAGCTCAGCCAAATGCTAGTGGACCAGTATGGCGGCGAGGTTCCATCGTCGCGTGCCGCCCTTTCGTCGCTGCCCGGCGTCGGTCGCAAGACCGCGAATGTGGTCCTCAATATGTGGTGGGGCCACCCGGCGCAGGCCGTCGACACCCACATCTTCCGTATTGGCAATCGCACCGGCATCTGCCCGGGCAAGGACGTGAACGCCGTGGAAAGGGCGATCGAAGACAACATCCCCGTGGAGTATCAGCATCACGCCCATCACTGGCTGATCCTGCATGGACGCTACCCGTGCAAGGCACGCACACCTGACTGCGCGCATTGCCTTATAGAAGACATATGTGAGTTCGAGGAGAAGACCCCGTGACCGACAAACTGGACCTTGTAGCGATCGGCAATGCCATCGTCGACGTACTTGCGCAGGTCGACAACGACTTCCTGGCCGCGCAGAACGTCGAAAAGGGGATCATGACCCTGGTCGATCAGGCGAGGGCAACGGATCTGTACGGTGCCATGCCGACTTCGCGGGAAGTTTCGGGCGGCTCGGCTGCCAACACTGCGGCAGGCGCAGCAGCGCTGGGCGCCCGTGCCGCGTTCATTGGCAAAGTACGCGATGACGAGCTTGGCCAAATCTTCGCGCATGATATCCGGGCCATAGGCGTGCAATACTCAGGGCCGACCGCTCTTGACGGGGCCGATACATCCCGCTGTCTGGTGCTGGTATCGCCGGATGGCGAACGATCCATGTCGACCTATCTCGGCGCCTCGGTTGATCTGGTTGCGGACGATATCGACATCGACTTGCTGGAGCGTGCCAAATGGCTCTACCTTGAAGGCTATCTGTTCGATACGCCCGAGGCCAAGGCCGCCTATTCGCGCGCGATCTGGGCCATCAAGAAGGGTGGCGGCAAGGCTTCGATCACATTGTCGGATCCGTTCTGCGTAGATCGCCATCGCGCAGATTTCCGGACACTGATCAAGAGCGAGATTGACCTTCTGTTCGCCAACAAGGCCGAACTGTTTTCGCTGTGCGAAACCGATGATCTGGACGCTGCTCTGAACACAATCCAGGGCGAGGTCGAGGCCGCTGTCATCACGCTCTCCGAGAAGGGAGCAGTGGTCGTCCGGGGCGACAGTCGAACCTGGGTCAAGGCAGAGAAGGTATCGGTTGTGGACACGACGGGTGCAGGTGATCTCTTTGCAGCGGGCTTCCTTGCCGGACTTGCGAAAGGCGCGGACGATGAAACCTGCGCTACCATGGGCTGCGCAGCGGCAGGCGCCATCATCGGACAGATCGGGGCGCGGCCCGAAATGGATCTCAACACAGTCATGCCACGGACCTGATCCTGTCCTTCAGGACCTGTACGACCGAGACGAAGCCTACACCTTGTAAGGCTGGAAAATTCAATCCCTGTCCCGATCATCGCACTGACCGCCGACGCGATGGCGGATGATCGGGATCGTTGTCTTGATGCGGGAATGGATGTCGTCGTGACCAGACCCACACAAAAATCAACAATCACCGTTACTTTTCAGAAGTTTGGACGCAAATATTGACCCAGGCTTTGCTGGTCAGAGCTCCAACTCGGCCCGTAATTGCTGGCGCAGTACGTCGATGGGCACGCGCTTGCCATCCTGCTTGAAGCACCAGTAGGTCCAGCCGTTGCAACTTGGCGCCCCTTGCAGCTCGGCACCTACCTTGTGGATCGAACCAGTGACATCTGCCGCCACCAAAGTGCCGTCAACCCGGACTTTGGCCTGATGGCGGCCATTGAGCGACTCCAGCACATCGCCAGGCTCCAGAAGCCGGCGTTCGACGAGTTGCCCGAACGGAATCCGTGGAGCTTCGCGCTTAGACCGCGTGACTTCGAGTGCCTTCTTCTCATGCGGACGCACCGTAGCAATACGCTTGCGGGCGACGTCCAGATAGTCTCGCTCACGTTCGATCCCGATGAAATGCCGGCCCAGCCGCTTGGCCACAGCGCCAGTGGTGCCCGTTCCAAAGAATGGGTCCAGCACCACATCACCCGGATTGGTTGTTCCGAGCAGCACACGGTGCAGCAGCGATTCCGGCTTTTGAGTCGGATGCGCCTTCGCGCCGTCGGCACCCTTCAGCCGCTCACCGCCCGAGCAGATCGGCAGCACCCAGTCCGAGCGCATCTGCACACCCTCGTTCAGCGACTTCAGCGCATCATAATTGAACGTCGGGCGGGCCTCCTGCCGCGGCGCCGCCCAGATCAGCGTCTCGTGCGCATTGGTCAGACGCTTGCCACGAAAATTCGGCATCGGGTTCGTCTTGCGCCACACCACGTCATTGAGGATCCAGAACCCCATGTCCTGCAGCGCCACGCCCAGCCGAAAAATGTTGTGGTACGAGCCGATTACCCAGATCGCACCGTCCGGCTTCAGCACGCGCTGCGCCTCGGCCAGCCAGGCGCGTGTGAAGCGGTCATAGGCCGCGAAACTGTCAAATTGATCCCAGTGATCATCAACGGCATCGACGCGCGAGTTATTGGGCCGGTGCAGTTCCCCTGCCAATTGCAGATTGTAGGGAGGATCCGCGAAAACCAGATCGACCGAGCCTGCCTCCATCGCCTGCATCGCCTTGATGCAGTCGCCCTCGATGATCGTATCGGTCTTGAGCTTGGCCATGCCAGCCTCCCCTAGGTGATTCGCTCACACAATACGAATGACTGATTCTCGGTCAATGTATAATTGAATCAGTGATCTAAATGATTTTCTTAAACTTGAATCTCAAACAACATATTGTGGATCGGTCGGAAGCTGCGCCGATGGTGCGGGGTGACACCCAACCTGTGCAACGCCGCACGATGCTCTGCCGTGCCATAGCCCTGATTGCGCTCCCAGCCATAACCCGGATGCGCCGCGGCCAATTCGGCCATGATCCGGTCGCGTGTGACCTTGGCCACGATGGAAGCTGCTGCAATCGACAGCGACAGCGTATCGCCCTTCGGGATCGCCCGTGCCGGCAGATCCAGCGCACGTGGAACCCAATTGCCATCGATCAACACGAAGGCCGGGCGCTTGGGCAACGCCGCTATGGCCCGCGCCATCGCCAGATCATTCGCGCGGGCGATGTTGATGTCGTCGATCTCCATCACCGTTCCGATGCCCACACCCACATCGGCCGCTGCATAGATGTCTTCTATAAGACTGGCGCGCCGTTTGGCTGACAACTTCTTCGAATCGTTCAAGCCCTCAGGCGTTCGCGCCGGATCGAGTATCACAGCAGCCGCCACAACCGGGCCCGCCCAGGGACCGCGCCCTGCTTCGTCAATCCCCGCAACAGGGCCTTCATATTGAGTCTCGAACGCAAAGTCGGGCATGGGCCGAGTGTCCTCCGACCGCGTTCGCGGGGCAAGTATTCGTTAACCCGCCGACATTTTGTACATACGCATGCCATACCCATAGCGTACGCAAGCCATACGGATGCCATACTGAGGGCATCCCGGCGCGTATTAACCCTTGGCTCCGCGAATTCATGGGACATTAAACGAATGACCGAGCGTCAAAGGCCCAGCGTCAACTGATCGCCCGTTCTCGGTGGCACGCGAAACAAGTCGCATCGCAAGGTCGGCGGGCGCCGATCCAAGCCCTCAGCCTTGCGCGCAAGCTCAAACCGGCGCGCGATCAACTTGGCATGCACACCTTCGCCACGCATCCGGCGGAACCAGTCGGCGTCGTAGTCCTTGCCG
>JBGCFK010000094.1:0-4035 GCA_045106875.1 Paracoccaceae bacterium
CGATATGATAGACTACTACGTGAAGCTTGTGGGCGTCGATCACGTTGGTATTGCCACGGACGACATGTTTTCCACTGAACTTGTTGTCGACTTCGCGAAAGCAAACGCATCTATGTACGATGATGGTGGCTATATGATCGACGCGTTCAACAAAGGCTCTACCGGCAATGGCGAACTTGCCAAGATCTTAGCCGCTATCACTGATGATCTATGGGCGCGTGGCTACAGCAATGAAGATCTCGCAAAGATATACGGCGGCAACAAGATGCGCGTTTTCGCGCAGGTTTGGGAAGGCAAGCCACCCGAGGTGTTCTTACAAGAATACCCCGAAAGACTTCGGATGCGGCGCGAAATGGAGGAGTTTTTCTTCTCGCGCTGATTTGCCTATAGCGAACATGCGCCGAGCTTCTCCGATCACACAATCAATAGACCGCTTTGAGCTGATTGTGTTGAAAAACTCGTCGTAAGAGGCGTCTCGGTTTGAGCGCTTAGTATTGTCAGCGTTGATCTTATGCCATCGCGGGACCCATCGGGCGCATTTTGGCGAGTTTGCGGAGGTTTTGGGCTGTTGCTGCGAGGAGGAATTCGTCTTTCGCACCGTTTGGTCCGCGAAGACGCAGGCGGTCGAGCCGCATGATCTTCTTGAGATGGGCGAAGAGCATTTCGACCTTCTTTCGTCGCCGGCTTGCATCGACATAGGCGTCTGTTTTGGCAATCTGGCGTGCCTTGTCTCGCGCGGCTTCGTGGACATGCCGCGAGACGATGCGGGCGTCTTTGTTGGGCGTGCACTGTTCTTTGAGGGCACAGGTGGAGCAGTGTGTCTTGCTGGCGTAGTACCGTTTGATGCCATCCTTGCTAACGCCCGTGCGTGGAGTGCGCATCTTGCGCCAGTATTTCTTGAGAGGTTTCTGGCCGGGACAGGTGTATTCGTCTGAGGCTGGATCATAGCGGAACTCCAGATTGGAGAATGTGCCGTCTTTGCGATCTGATTTGTCGATCACAGGAACATGCGGCTCTATGTCTTGATCGACCAGCCAACCCAGCATGTTGCCAGAGCCGTAAGCAGTGTCCGCAGCCAAGCGATCCGGAAACAGGTCGAACCGATCTCGCGTGCGCGCCAGCATAGTCTGGGTCGCCCCAACCTCAGCCTGACGGATGGCGCGCGAGGCTTCGACATCCAGAATGATCGCATGGTCTGTATCGATCAGATAGTTGGTCGAATAGGCAAAGAATGCAGGCCCCTTCAGCGCACCGGTCCACTGGCTGGCGGGATCAGAGAACGATGTGAACTTTGGTGTCGTATCGCTGGCCGCACCAAATGCAGCGTCATCCAGGGTCTCAAGATACTCACGCACCGCTCTTGGTACGACCGCCGGGTCGATCTGTGCCGTTTCCCATTCCGCCCTCGGCGCTGAGTATTGCTTGTTGGCATCGGCCTGGATGATGCTGGCATCTGTCGCAAAGGTCTCGCCGCCAACCAAGCCCTCCGCCACGCAGCGTGCCACGACGGTCTCGAATAAATGCCGGAAAAGATCGCAGTCACGGAACCGTCCATGTCGGTTCTTGGAAAAGGTCGAGTGATCCGGGATCGGATCTGAGAGATCAAGCTTGCAGAACCAGCGGTAGGCGAGGTTCAGGTGGACCTCTTCGCACAAGCGACGTTCTGACCTGATGCCAAAGCAATAACCCACCAAGAGCATCCGGATCATCAGTTCTGGATCAATCGACGGGCGGCCTGTGTGGCTGTAGAAATCCGTCAGATGGGCGCGAATGCTGCTGAGATCAACGAACCGATCAATCGCACGCAGCAGGTGATCTTGCGGGACGTGATCTTCAAGCGAGAACTCATAGAACAACGCCGCCTGCGCTTCCTGCTTTGGTCCCATCATCGCCAATCCTCCCCTCCGTTGGGGGAATTGAATCAGCAGTTCATGACACGATCAAGAAAGAGTTTTTCAACACAATCAGCCCACAATGACCAATGCTGCGCGTTGCATCTATGTCAGCTATGAGGTTTGTTGGGCCTATGAGTGTTCAATGAGGTTCTGATAATGCCCGATTGGTCCACAATTTGGATTTTTGCGGCGGCGAGCTTTGCGCTAGCTGTGACGCCCGGACCAGATATGCTTCTGGTGGCTGCCAGAAGCGCTGCTCAGGGCCGGATGGCCGGACTAATGACACAGATTGGAATATCCGCTGGAACATTAGCTCATGCACTCATTCTGGCGCTTGGACTGTCGCAATTGTTCCTCGCCGTGCCATACGCGTATGATGCTGTGAGGTATCTTGGAGCGGCCTACCTCCTCTACCTCGCTTGGCAGGCGATCAAAGCGCCCAAGGAGACAACAGAAAATTCCGCCTCAAACAACGACCTTCCGCTGCTGGTTATCTTTCGACAAGGCTTGATAACTAACCTTCTGAATCCAAAGGTCGCTCTCTTTTTTCTCGCTCTGTTTCCACAGTTCCTTGAACCAGCTCAAGGGCTGATAGGCCTGCAAGTGATGGTACTTGCTATGCTTTTTGTTGCGATTGATTTCGCTGTTCATGGAGTGGTGATCTGGACGGCCGGAAGTATAAAATCGCTTTCAACTGGCCGCTGGAAACTCAAGAGGTATTCGGGCTACTTTCTTGGGCTCGTGTTCACAGGGCTAGCTACCCGGCTCGTTTTGGAAGAACAGCGGTAGTCGCCAAGAAAGCAGACGTTGATTCCAAACCCACCGACGTCGGCTCCGTCCCCACAACTGTCTTGGATGTATCGCTCAAGGGCGTAGCGCGTCGCCGCCTTTGCCCTCGAAAAGCGTCTTGAGCCAGGCGGCCTCAAAGTCGATGTCGAACTCGGCACAGACTTTCGCGCGACCGGCCTGGCCCATCTCGCTGCGGCGGTCAGGGCTTTGGGCGAGGGTCACCATCGCCTCGGCCAGTTCTGCTGCGTTGCCGGGGGCGACCATCAGGCCCGAAGACCCATGCTCCACCAGTTCTGCGACACCGCCGACGCGGGTGGCGATCACGGGACGGGCGGAGGCCATGGCTTCCATAAGCACCACGGGCACCCCTTCGGCGAACGACGGCAGCACCAGCACGTCATGTGCCCCGAGCGCTGCGGCCACCTCGGCCTGCGACTGATACCCCAACACATCCACCCCGCCGATACGCGCGGCCTGCGCGTCGACCCAAGCGCGGTCCTCCCCGCCGCCAATCACCGTGAGACGCAGATCAGATACCTGCGTGCGGGCCGCCTCGAAGCCTTCCAAAAGCACCCGAAGTCCCTTTACAGGGTCTAATCTGCCCACAAAAAGCATCCGACATGGCCCCTCCGCCGCAGGCCCCACCGCATAGCGCGCAGGGCTCACCCCGCAGTGCACAATGCGCAATTTATGCCAATGCGCTGGGTCGGAAAACAGCATCACCTGAGAGCGCGCGAAATGACTGATGCAAATCACCTGTTTGGCCCGCGTGACCTTCTCGCCCAGATGCCAGCTTTCGGGGGCAAAGAACTCCGTCGGCCCGTGCAGCGTGAAACTATAGGGAATGCCGGTAAGCGCTGACGTCAGCATCGAGACCGTCGCGCTGCTGTCAGCAAAGTGGTTGTGCAGATGGGTGATCCCGGACACCTGCAAATGCCGCGCCAGAACGCCCGCCTCAAGGAAGTAGAAACACTGCCAGATGAAGCCCTTGAACCCCGGCCGCGCCGTGCGCAGCGCCAACGCCAGTGCTTTGAGCCAGCGACCGGGGCTGCGCCACAGCAGGCGCCCGTGCGCGCCCAGCAGGCGCAAGGGATTGCAGGCGGCCGCGAGCAGGTAGAAGGTCTCGGCCCGTGCTGCCTCTTCTTCGGGGCCAATAATCTGATCCTCGCCCGGCGCGCGCACCGAAGCGATGGTGATCTGAACCCCCAGGGCCCGCAACGCCGCGATCTCACGCTGAATAAACGTATGCGACGCCGCCGGGTAAAGGCCGGTGAGATAAGCAAGGCGAAGGGGTGTGTCCGTCATGATGCGCGCTTGGTGTCACGAGCGGCCCCTCAGGGTCAATTCAAAA
>JBGCFK010000095.1:0-9728 GCA_045106875.1 Paracoccaceae bacterium
CGCCGGGCGCGCCCTTTCAAGGAACCCGCCAATGACCGCCTCTTCGTTCAGGACGGGCACGATAATCGTCAGGCTGGGTGCTTGCATGGCCCGGGCTTTCGTTCTCTCCAACCGCAGCTTTGGCCGCGATGGGAGGGCTACGTCAAGCGCCGTGGTTATGGGGTCATCAACCGCCGGTAGCTGACCGCCTCGGCTACATGGATCTTGCGCACGCCTGTCGAGCCTTCCAGATCCGCCAGTGTGCGCGCCAGACGGAGCACACGGTGATAGCCACGCGCCGTGTAGCGGAACCGCTCGGCGGCTTCCTGCAGGATGAACTGTCCGGGCTCGTCCGGTTTGGCAACCTGTTCCAGCAGCTCACCTTCCAGTTCAGCATTTGTGCGCCGATCGGCAGACCTCTCGTGTTGCGCGCCCCGCGCGTCCGCAACCCGGCGCGAGACCCGCGCAGACGACTCGCCATGCGTTGGTTTGCTGAGCAAGGCAGGTGCGACAGGCGGCACCTCGATCCGGATATCAAAGCGGTCCAGCAGCGGGCCCGAGATCCGTGCCTGATAGTCCGCTCCGCATTTAGGTGCCCGCGAGCAGGCCCGTGACGGATCCGGCAGGTACCCACACCGGCACGGGTTCATGGCCGCTGCCAGCAGAAATTTGGCCGGGTAGGTCACATGCGCAGTCGCGCGCGCCACGACCGCCTCGCCGGTTTCGATGGGTTGGCGCAGTGCTTCCAGGACCTGCCGGTCGAACTCGGGCAATTCGTCGAGGAACAGGACACCAAGGTGCGCAAGGCTGATTTCACCCGGCTTGGCGTTCTTGCCGCCACCGATGATCGCAGCACGCGAGGCAGAGTGATGCGGGTCACGGTAGGGTCGTTCGCGGCAGATCTCACCAGTGGCTCCCATCTGGGCCAGCGAGCGGATCGTCGCGACCTCCAGCGCTTCTTCAGGCTCCAATGGCGGCATGATGCCTGTGAGCCTGCGCGCCAGCATGGATTTACCAGTGCCAGGTTCCCCCACCATCAGGATATGATGATTGCCTGCTGCCGCGACTTCCAGCGCACGTCGTGCGGTCTCCTGCCCCTTCACATCCAGCAGATCGGCTGCATCCCTGCGCGCCGAGACCGGGCCGGGTTCCGGTTGACTCAATGGCTCGCGTCCCGCGAAGTGGTTCACAAGCGCAACAAGAGACGGCGCGGCAAGGATCTCTGTGGCCCCCACCCAGGCGGCCTCACGCCCGGAACTTTCAGGGCAGATCAACCCCCTGTCCTGCCCTGCGGCGGCCATTGCAGCAGGCAGCGCACCGTTGACAGCGCCAATTGCGCCGTCCAGTGACAACTCGCCCATCGCCACATGTCGTTCGATCTCGTCCGCAGGCAGGATATCCAGCGCGGCCATCAGAGCCAGGGCAATGGGCAGGTCATAGTGAGATCCGGCCTTGGGCAGATCGGCAGGCGACAGGTTTACGGTGATGCGGCCGGACGGCAACGCGATGCCGATGGCTGTCAGGGCAGCGCGCACGCGTTCCTTGGATTCCGACACGGCCTTGCGCGGTAGCCCTACCAGGCTGAAGGCCGGCAGGCCCGGAGCAATAGCACACTGCACCTCGACCGGTTTGGCTTCGACCCCGAGGAACGCGACTGTATGAGCACGGGAGACCATGGCATCTCTGTCATTAGACACAAAGTTGAAGAGACTTGACCGGAACGCCGTTAATGCAACGTTAAACCAGCACGATCGAAAGCGAGGGTGGGATGAGAACGTTTGGGATGGCAGCGGTATTGTTGGCTGCACTGGCGTGCAACGCGGTTGCGGGCGAGGCCGAGGTCGTTGCTGCGAAAGCCACATGGTCCGGCGGCAGTTGGCGCTTTGATGTGACGCTGAAGCACGGCGACAAAGGGTGGGAGCACTACGCGGACGCGTGGCGGGTCGTAGGCCCTGATGGCACGGTTTTCGGCACGCGAACG
Source organism: Paracoccaceae bacterium (assembly GCA_045106875.1). Classification (GTDB taxonomy): domain Bacteria; phylum Pseudomonadota; class Alphaproteobacteria; order Rhodobacterales; family Rhodobacteraceae; genus Thermohalobaculum. The sequence goes on from JBGCFK010000095.1 coordinate 1,961, forward strand.
CTTTATCATCCACATGTGGATGAACAGCCATTCACGAGGTCCCTCAGCGGGGTCACGATTCCACAGGGCACCGGAACCGTGCAGGTCCAGGCTAGGGACAGCGTGCATGGCTGGAACACGGCGACGTTTGAAGTCAGCCTGCCGCGATAGACATGTTGGATCAAAACGCCGCGTCACCGTCCAGAACGTGGCTGGACTTTCGTTCGCGGCGTACTGCAAGGTAGTGCATGAGACAACGTTCGTGAGCCTCCTGCCACGGTGAAACTTGGCACAGGTTGTGCAGCCCGCCGGGCTCGAAACAGACGGGCAGGTGCGACGTTGACCCGGCGGCTCGCCACGCTTTTCAAGCGGAAGAACAATCAGGCACGGCTCGCCAAGCACAAAAACTATCAAAATCAAGCTCGACAAAACTGAACCGCGGGTCGCCATGAGCTATGCCCATGGCGACCCACTACAACTCGCACCACAAAGTCGACGTCACGCGCGTGCAGCCAGTGCCTCGATCACCGCATCACCCATTTCTGTTGTCGACACCGGCGAGGCACCGTCTGCCTGCGCCAGATCAGCCGTGCGCACGCCGCTGTCCAGAACGTCGTTGACCGCGGCTTCCAGCATATCTGCCTCAGCGCCCAGATCGAACGAATAGCGCAGCGCCATCGCAAAGCTGAGTATGCAAGCACAAGGGTTTGCCTTGCCCTGTCCTGCGATATCAGGCGCAGAGCCGTGCACCGGCTCGTAGAGAGCCTTCGGCCGGCCATTCTCCATCGGCGCGCCCAGAGACGCCGAAGGCAGCATCCCAAGCGAGCCAGTCAGCATCGCCGCACAGTCGGACAGGATATCGCCAAACAGGTTGTCAGTCACAACCACGTCAAACTGCTTCGGGTTGCGGACCAGCTGCATGGCGCCATTGTCGGCGTACATGTGGCTGAGCTCGACCTCCGGATAGTCCTTGGCCACAACCTCGACTTCCTCGCGCCAGAGGATACCTGCCTCCATCACGTTGGCCTTCTCCATGGAACACAGCCTCTTGCCACGTTTCATCGCCAACTCGAAGGCGGCCTTGCCAACGCGGCGAATTTCAGAGGTCGTGTAGCGGTGCGTATTGACGCCGACGCGCTCGTTCCCCTCGGTATGGATCCCGCGCGGTTCGCCGAAATACATGCCCGAGGTCAACTCGCGCACGATCATGATGTCGAGCCCCGCAACGATGTCTTTCTTCAGCGAGGAATAGTCGGCCAATGCATCAAAGCACTGCGCCGGCCGCAGGTTCGCAAAGAGATCCATTTCCTTGCGCAGCCGCAGCAATCCGCGCTCGGGCTTCAACGAGAAATCGAGGTCATCGTATTGTGGTCCGCCAACTGCACCCAACAGAACGGCATCAACTTCCTGCGCCCTTGCCATGGTCGCATCCGTCAATGGGGCGCCATGCGCATCGTAGGCGGCTCCGCCGACCAGATCTTCCTCGACCGAAAACTCCAGCCCACGCGCGCCAAACCAAGTGATGACCTTACGCACCTCGGCCATCACTTCGGGGCCAATGCCGTCACCCGGCAGGATCAGCAGTTTCATCGCAGTCATGGCGGGTCCCCCTGTAGCCAAACAAAACCAGCGGCGTTCTGCGCGATCTGGATACTTTTGGCAAGTGGCGGGCCCGGCCAGATGGTGCAATTGCGTTTGCCAAATGCGTCGCAAAAGCAGTCTCTTCGAGGGTCGGCCTCACACATGCCGGATCACAACTGATCACGCGCAATCGCGGACAGCAGCTTTTATGTTGGCAGGAATATGGCTATGATGCGCACCGAGGGCGACTCGGAGACTGGTTTGAGCATTGGGGATATCAACCGGAAGCCGCCTGACCGGGCAGAGCTTCTTAAAATTGAAGACCAAGCCTGGACCGCAGTGGGCCCATTGCTGAGTGAATTCCTCGAAACGCTGCATGACGGTGTCATCGTGGTAAGCGCGGAAAACCGGATCAAGTATCTCAATTCCAGCTATCTGAGAGCATTCGGACTAAGCCCGGCCGATCTTCATGTAGGCCAGGACCTCTACAGCGCATTGTTGGTACTGGCAAAGCAGAACAAGCTGGGGGATGTCGGCGGGCGCACGCCGCAAGAGGCAGCATCCTACCGTGTGGCGCATTGGCACGACCTGGACAATCAGATCGAGCACCGTCCGCTTCCCAGCGGTGTGGTGCTGGACATCTACCGGACCAGAACCACGAACGGCGACGTCTTTTCGGTTTGCGTTGATGTGACCGAGACCCAACGCAAGACGCAGGAACTCGCACTGCACCAGACATACATGCAGTCGCTGCTGGCCAATACATCTGACGCGATCACGCTGATAGATGCCGAGGGCAGGTTCGCCATGTTCAACGACAAGCTGCTGGAACTGTACGAGATCGACGCCAGCCGGGTCTATTGGGGTATTCCGTATAATGACATGGTCCTGCAGTTCGGAGACATGCGTCGGCTGCCAAAGGAAGAGCGCATCATCGAGGCCGCGCGCAGGCGAACGTTTGCGTTTGACCCGACGATCCTTACGACGCAGCGCCCGCTCAGCAATGGCCGTACGCTGAACATCAACAAGACCAACCTGCCGGGCGGTGGCTGTGTGCTGACCATTCGTGACATTACCGAAGAACTCCGCCGTGAGGCCGAGCTGATAAATGCGCGTCATGTGGCTGAACAATCCAACATCCTCAAGACCGAATTCGTGGCGCGGATGAGCCACGAGATGCGCACACCCATGAATGGCATTCTTGGCAGCACCGCTTTGCTGCTACGCGCTGAACTTGACGAACAGCAGCGCAAGCTGCTGGACGTGATCACGGGCTCGGGCGAGGTGCTGCTGCGCCTGATCGACGATGTGCTCGACCTCAGCCGACTTGATGCAGATGCAGTCGATCTGGTCGAGGAAGACGTCAATATCACTGCGGTGATCGACCAGAGCATCGGCATAGTACGCCCGGCGGCAGATGCTCAGGGGCTGGACATCCGCATCAAGCCGCTTGAGGTGCCGGCCGAAGCGCCGCTGGTCCGGGGCGATGTGGTGCGGATCAAGCAGATCCTGCTGAACTTGCTGACCAACGGGGTAAAGTTCACTGAAAAGGGGCATGTCGAAGTCTCGCTCGATCACACGATCGGACCTGAAGGCGTCACACTTGCAATTGAAGTGACGGATACCGGGGTGGGTATCGCAGAAGACAAACTCGAACAGATATTCGAGAACTTCTACCAGATCGACGGCACCGCCACGCGGCGGCATGGCGGAGCAGGGCTGGGACTCGCAATAACTCAGCGGCTGGTGGACCTGATGGGCGGTGCGATTCAGGTGTGCTCGGAAGTTGGAATAGGAACGGTTTTTCGCGTTACGCTGACGCTGCCACCCGCACAGCAAGCGTCACCACGGCAGATGCCCGAGCGGTAGCAGCAGAAAGAGACGGCCAACGCCGGCTCAAGCGCGTTTGAAAAGGCGTTGCATGTCGGCATAGGCAGCTTCGATATCCGTGGTCACAAGGTCGGCGCCCGTGACCTCGGTCATGTCGAGATCGAAGTTGGCGACATTCCCACTGACCAGAATATAGGCGCCCGGATGCCCGGCACGTACTGCCACCAGCAGCCGCAAAAGTGGCAGAACCGCCCGCTGGCCACTGCCTGAGAAACCGATGAACGCCGGATTGACCTCGTCAACCAAAGCAACCAGTTCCTCATGTTCGCAGCCGGTGTGCAGGTCGATATCCCAGCCCCGGGCACGGAACATGTCCGCGGCCATGGTGACACCCAGAAAGTGCTGCTCACCCGGTACGGACGCGAAGACTGCGCGTTTGCGATACACAGGGTTTCTCTCGATGAGACCCGGGCGCAGTGCATAGAGCAGTGCATAGATCCGGCCCGTTCCAATGGTGACCTCGGCAAAGCTTGCCTTGTCTTCTTCCCACCATGTGCCAAGCAGACGTGCCGCACCGCCGAGATAGGTGAGATAAACCGTTGCGACGGATGCGCCATCCGCGATCATGGCATTCACCATGTTCAGGCAAACTTCATCATCGGCACGCGCAAGCGCATGACAGAAGTCTTCCAGCGAACTGACCGCGACCTTGGATTGCGGTTGATTTGTACTGTCGAAGCGCGTCGAGAGGCGACTGATCACCTCGGACGCTAGGGTGCGAACAGCCGTGTCCGGCAATTGGTCGCGATAGGATCTGTGCTGCCGGGTGGCCTGCTCAAAGAGCACGGGGTCCGCAAAGCCAAGATTATCCCTGGTTGTAAACAAGTGCGTTGTCCTCCCGGAGGACCGTAGGTCTTTGCCCACTCACCCACCGTTTCGTTGTTAATTCGTAAGGCTGAAATCTTAACGGAGTCAATTGACTGATCCTCTCTACGGACCAAACTTCCACTCTGTGGAAATAAGCGCGCCCAATCAACGACATGTGTACTTAAGATCGTACAATTCGAAGTGTAAGATTAATCCGACCAGAGCCCGTCAGTGGGTGTGGCACATCACCCGGCAGCACCTTGTCAATGCCGTGAAAGGCAAGCCGCGCAGCACCGCCCATCACGACCACATCGCCGGAATCGAGGATCGTGGACACGGTCGGCCCGCCACGCTCGGTTCTACCTATGCGCAAGCGCGCCGGGCACCCCAACGAGATGGAAACAACAGGCGCACGAAACTCGCCTTCGTCCTTGTCCTGATGCAGCCCCATCTTCGCATCCGGATCGTACCAGTTGACAAGACAACTGTCGGGATCTTCCGGCCAGTCCGAAACCGCACGCCAGATCTCCAGCACCGACGCCGGTATCGCGGGCCAGGGAGTGCCCTGTTCCGGGTGTAGATCAGCATAGCGGTACCGCCCCCGGTCAATCACCCAACCAAGCCGCCCTGCAGATGTCATGCGCACGGACATCGGCTTGCCCCAACGCGTCACCGGGCGCATCAGAGGCGCCGCTGTCATAACGGCCCGGCAATCCTCGACCATGGCAGCCTGGGCGTCATGGCTCAGCAAGGATCTGTGGATGTGGAACCCACCGATGGTCTCGACGAATGGCAACAACGGCTAGCGCCTCCAACCCGGTTGCGAGGGACGGGCACCTTCGATAGCCCTACCCGATATCCAGTGGGAACCACTTATGTTGAAACTATGATTCCGATTTTGGCCGTGGCAGTGACGGTCGCAGGCTGCGCCGTGGGCAACAAGTACGATCTTAGCCAGGGCGCCCCGCGCCGGTCGGCGAGAGCAGCCAGGATCTTGCCATCGCGGTGACCGGCACGCGCCCCTATTTGCTGGGCGGCGACAAGACACCGACCTTCATAGGTTTGCAACGGGGCGGGTTTGCAAATCCGTTTGACGTCAACACCAGTTCTGGCCGCGCGCTGTCTGACGATCTGGCGATCATGTTGGTGAACAGCTACGCCAAGTCGGGCAAGCGCCCCACGGCCCTTTCGACGATACCCGGCATGGAGACGGCCAGCATTGTTGTAAAGACCGGAAGCACGGGCGCCGAACGGCTTGTGGTCATTGAGGTTCGGGAGTGGAAGACCGATGTGTTCGCGCAGGTCACCGTATCGTGGGATCTGACCGCACGGATCTTTGACGCAGCGGGCAGAGAACTCGCGACGGAACAATCAAACGGGGTAGAAGGCACCGGTTCAGCAGGAGTTAGCCAGGATGCAAACGCCCTGATTGCCCAGGCAGCAGCCAAGCGCCGCTTCGGCGAGTTGCTTTCGAAGCCTGCGATCATCGCGGCGCTGAACTGATCTGCAACAGCGGATCAGCCTGCCAGGTGCGGCACAACAAATTCAAGCCGCCGGGCGGTTGCGTGTCGCGAATGCCATCCATATATACCCGCCCGAAGCAGGGATCACGCTCCTGTGACTCTGCGCAATATGTAAGTGGGATGGAACGAGGGGGCCGCGTACGGACCTTCGCTCCGCAGTCGCCAGAAGGATAAAGGCTATGGGTAAAGTAATCGGGATTGACCTCGGAACCACAAACTCCTGCGTTGCCATCATGGATGGCGCCAGTCCGAAGGTTGTGGAAAATGCGGAAGGCGCACGCACTACGCCTTCGATGGTTGCGTTCACGCAGGACGGTGAGCGGCTGGTAGGTCAGCCCGCCAAGCGTCAGGCCGTCACGAACCCTGACAACACGCTGTTCGCGGTGAAGCGTCTGATCGGACGCCGGTTCGATGATCCTATGGTGGTGAAGGATCAGGACATGGTTCCGTTCAGCATTGTCGAGGGAACAAGCGGCGATGCTTGGGTCGAGGCACGGGGTGAGAAATATTCGCCCAGCCAGATCTCGGCCTTCATCCTGCAGAAGATGCGTGAGACCGCCGAGAGCTATCTGGGCGAAACCGTCGATCAGGCTGTGATCACCGTGCCTGCCTACTTTAACGACGCTCAGCGTCAGGCGACCAAGGACGCAGGCAAGATTGCGGGTCTCGAAGTTCTCCGCATCATCAACGAGCCGACGGCGGCTGCGCTGGCTTACGGTCTGGACAAGGACGCGGCCAAGACGATTGCAGTCTATGACCTTGGCGGCGGCACGTTCGATATCTCGGTACTGGAAATCGACGAAGGCCTGTTCGAGGTGAAATCGACCAACGGGGACACGTTCCTTGGCGGTGAGGATTTCGACCTTCGGCTGGTGGAGTATCTCGCGGACGAGTTCAAGAAAGAGAACGCGATGGACCTGCGAGGCGACAAGCTCGCGCTCCAGCGCCTCAAGGAAGCTGCCGAGAAGGCCAAGATCGAGCTGTCCTCGAGCCCGCAGACCGAAATCAACCTGCCATACATCACCGCCGACGCGACCGGTCCAAAACACCTGACTCTGAAGCTGAGCCGGGCCAAGCTGGAAAGCCTGGTTAGCGACCTGATCAAGCGCACCATCGATCCGTGCAAGGCAGCTCTCAAGGACGCGGGCTTCACCGCCTCGGACATCGACGAGATCGTGCTGGTCGGTGGTATGAGCCGCATGCCCAAGGTCATCGAAGAGGTGAAGAACTTCTTTGGCAAGGAGCCGCACAAAGGCGTGAACCCCGACGAGGTTGTCGCCATGGGCGCAGCCATTCAGGCCGGTGTTCTGCAGGGCGACGTCAAGGACGTGGTTCTGCTGGACGTGACGCCGTTGAGCCTCGGTATCGAGACCAAGGGCGGCATCTTTGACCGCCTGATCGACCGCAACACGACGATCCCAACCAAGAAGTCCAAGATCTACTCGACCGCCGAAAACAACCAGTCGGCCGTGACGATCCGGGTCTTTCAGGGCGAGCGCGACATTGCCGAGCACAACAAGCTGCTGGGCCAGTTCAACCTCGAAGGCATTCCGCCCGCAGCCATGGGCATGCCGCAGATCGAAGTCACCTTCGACATTGACGCCAACGGCATCGTGAATGTCAGCGCCCAGGACAAGGGCACCGGCAAGCAGATGCAGATCACCATTCAGGCCTCGGGCGGCTTGTCCGACGAGGAAATCGACCAGATGATGAAGGAGGCCGAGGACAATGCCGAGGCCGACAAGCAGCGTCGCGAGCTGGTCGAGGCAAAGAACCAGGCCGAAGGTCTGATCCACGCCACCGAGAAGTCGATCGAAGGGCATGGCGACAAGGTCGGCGAAAATGTCAAAACGAGCATCACGACTGCCATCGCGGCGCTGAAGGAAGTGGTGGACGGCGAAGCCGCCGCAGCCACCACCGAGAAGTCTCAGGCGCCGGCCGAGGCATCCATCACGCTCGGCGACGCGCTCCAACAGGATCAGGCCGAA
>JBGCFK010000096.1:0-9758 GCA_045106875.1 Paracoccaceae bacterium
CCGTTTCCGTGAGATTGGCTTTGTCGAAGAGGTTAGGTGTTTGACTTCGAGGTCCGATGACGAAAGGGAACCTGTCATGACGATGAGCATTGTTATCCCCACCTTCAACCGGGCCGATCTGGTGACCAAAGCGATTGACTCGGCGCTAAATCAAACGCTCCCATGCGAGGTGATCGTTTGTGATCACGGTTCGACCGACAATACGCCCGAGGTGGTGCGCGCCTATGGCAATCGCGTTCGCTACATTCGCAGGGCCAAGGACTTTGGCCCTTTGTACTGCTTTCTGGAAGGCGTCATGCACAGCAAGGGTGAGTTCACCTCACTCTTGATCGACGACGATTGGCTTGACCCCTGCTTTGCGGAGCGCTGTTTGCCTCTGATGAAGGACGATGTCGGCATGTGTTTTGGCCGCGCGCAGATCGTCAACACCAGTAGCGATGCAAAAGGTGAGCTGATCTATGATGGCCTTGCGCCAAAGACGGGTGTCCACCTTGTCAAAACGGTCGAAAAACGTTTGCGGCGGACAATCATCACGCCCGTTGGTGTGATCTATCGTCGCCAGATCATGCTGGATGCGCTGACTGTCGGGCGGCTGCCATTGCAGGAGCATGAGTTCTTTTGTGTCGGGCCAGATCGCATGATGACGCTGCTGTCCATGCTGAGGTATCCGAAAATGGGATTTGTGAATGAACGCGTCGCCTATCTGGGTGCCCATCCTGGATCCATCACGGTCGATGCGCATCGCAAGCCCGAGGTGCTTGATGCGATGATGGATGCTTATCAAGAGTGCGACGACTATTATCTGCTGATGAAACGTGCACGACCGTTTCGGGAGGTACTTTGGGCCATTAGAAAGCTGCGCCGCCGCTTTTTCGGATGGCGGAAGCCACGGTCATAATCGTATAGGTTGATCTCGGAATGCTGGGAGAAGACCTATGAGTCCAAAAGGGTGCCGACGCTGCATGAATTGCGGTGGGCAAGAGGTGGTTCCGTTCCTTGACCTCGGGGATCAGCCGAACGGAAACGCCTTCCCCCTGGAGTCAGAGGTTCACGATGAACCGCAGTACGCGCTTGTCATGGGAGTATGTCGGACCTGTTGGCAGGTTCAGATCATGGAGTTTCCGGATCCGGAAACCCTTTTTGATGACCACCCTTATGTTACGGGTTTAAACGCGCCCGTTGTGCAGCATTTTGCCGGGTTGGCACGGGGTATTGCCCGGCGCTTTGATCTGGGCCGCGGCGATCTGGTGGTCGATATCGGCTGCAACGATGGCACGCTGTTGTCGCAGTTTGACGCGCTTGGGGTGTCCGGCGTTGGGGTCGAACCGGGCGGCCGGGTCAATCGGCTGGCGCGCACGGCGGGGCATGTCGCGTTTAGGGCCTATTGGGGGCAGGAGACAGGGGCGGCGCTTGGCGCATTAGGGCTGCGTCCAAAGATCATCACCGCCACTGCCGTCTTTTATCACGTACCCGATTTGCATGATTTCATTCGCGGGTTGCTGGAGGTAATGACGGAAGAGACGGTCTTTGTCGTTCAGGCGGTCAACATGCTCGACCTTCTGCTTGAGCGCAGCTTTGACCATTTTTATCACGAGCATTCGTGCATTCATTCCGTGATGACGTTGAAGGCACTGTTTGAGCGCCACGGCCTGATCTTGTTTGATGTTGAGACCTCGCCGATTCATGGCGGATCCATAGTGGCCTATGTCTCGCGGGCTGACGCGGGGCGTGAGGTTGCCCCGACGGTTGCCGCGCAGATCGAACGCGAGCGGGTTCACGGTCTCGATAAGCTGGACACCTATCACCGGTTTGGTGAGGAAGTGACAGCGAACGCAGCGGCCATGCGCACACTGCTCGCCGATGTGAGACAGCGCGGGGAGACGGTGCTGGGTCTTGGCGCGCCGGTGAAAGGATCAACGCTGCTGAACTTTTCGAAGATCGGGCCGGACCTTTTGCCGATGATCACGGAAGTGAACCCTTACAAAATCGGGCGATTGTCGCCCGGGACCCATATCCCAATCGTCGGAGAGGACGAGATCGAGGAAGAGCCGGACTATTATCTTGTCTTGGCGTGGAACTATCTGGACCACTTCATCGAAAGAAAGCGAGCCTTCCTTGAGGCCGGAGGAAAACTGATCGTCCCGGTGCCAAGCCCTCGGGTCATAAGTGCAGAAGATATCGGCGGCTGAAATGGTGCCACGCGGTCCAACCAAGCGTTATGTCTTGACCGGAGGCACCGGCTTTGTCGGGCGGAGGTTGGAAGATCACATTCTGGCACGTGATCCGTCTGCCGAGGTGACAGCCTTTGGATCAGAGACGGATCTGACGGATTGGCGGGCGGTGACGGATCGGTTTGAGCGCATTGCCGCAGACGGGGGGTGCGATCATCTTGTCCACCTCGCGGCCTGTCTGAAACCGGGCGGATGGCTGGCCGAGCATCCGGCAGAGGCTTACCGGGTCAACATGCTGATCAACCTTAATGTCTTTGAGGCCTGCAGGCGTTGGTTGCCTGAGGCCAAGTTGAGCTCGATTTCCTCCTACGCCGTTTATCCCTCGGGATCCGAGCCGCATTCTGAGGCCGAGGCCCTGATGGGTCTGCCGGAGGATGGGCTGTTCGCCTACGGTCATGCAAAGCGATCCATCCTGATCGCGCAGGAGGCCTACGGGAATGAACATGGCCTAAGATCTGCTGCGGTCGTGTTGCCAACGGTCTATGGACCCCGTCCGGGCGCAGGAGAAACGGCGCATTTGATTGGCGCCTTGACCGGAAAGTTTCTGCGGGCTGTCCGGGACAACGCAGACAGCGTCACACTTTGGGGCGACGGCCGGCAGGTGCGGGATTTTCTTCACATCGACGATGCGGTCGCGGGGATTGCCCTGGCCATGGAACGCCAGACCAGCCCTCTGATCAACTTGGGCTCCGGCGCTCCGACGGAGATCGGAGACCTTGCGCGGCTGATCGCCCGCATGACTGGATTTGCCGGCCGCCTTGAGTTTGACGAAAGCCGGTACGCTGGCGAGCCGGTGCGACGTTTGGATGTCTCTCTCGCACGCAAGGAGCTAGGCTGGCAGGCGCACGTTTCGTTGGTGGATGGCGTGGGCCGATTTGTTGACTGGATGCGTCAGCGGGTTCAGGACGGGGTGGACGGTTTGGATTGACGGGCATCGCCCGGACGGCGAATTGGCGGTCTTTCCCCTTCTCGTTCTTTCCACCAACGTTTGAGAAACACCGCGTCGGCCCAGCCATGCTGGTTGAATTCCACGCTCTTGAGGTAATAGCCGCGCTCGAGCACATGAGACACAAGCTCCTGAAACAGGACGCAGCCCCGGTAAAGTTCATGGTGTGAGATCTCCATGATTAGACCTCTAAGCCCAGGCGATCTGATGAACGTCTCTCCCCCCTTGAGCACCCGCAACTCGGCACCCTGAACATCCAGTACGGCAAAGTCGATGTTATCGGGGATCGTGCCATCGGCCAAAAGATCGTCCAATCGCCGTGTGGTGAGTTTTGCTTTGCCGGTGAAGCTGACTTCGGGATGCACGACGGGATGTGTGTTCCAATCAAAAAGCGAACTCGACATGGCGCCGTTTGACGCGATGTTGAATTCAACCTCGTGGACCTGTTCGTCGAGGCAGGCCAGGATACTGTGTTGTTTCGGCAGTTCGGCACAAGCGGCTGCTAACCTTTCATGCACATCTGGCAAAGCTTCGATATGCCAGCCTTCCAGGCCCATGTCCTCATACTTTTGCGCCTCTGCCCCATCATTCGCACCGATATGAAGTACGCGGGAGACCGGAATCCGCGCCTTGGTGATCGCCTGTTGCAGGAGGGTTTCCGGCTTTGCAGGCACATGGGGACCGGGCGCATCGGCGGTTGGCTTTTTGTCAGTCATCGTGATCCTCATGGACGCCGCTTTTTGGAGGCATCAATTGTATCAAGGTCTTGGTTCGCGCCTGAAAATGGGAAGGCGTCATCAGGCAGCCGCGCCAAGACGGCTCCACAACTCGCGAATGAAGCTCACAGCCTCTTGTTCTCGGGCGTTTTTGCAGCATCGATCGATTTCGTCCAAGAGGTCGGTATCAAACACTCCATACTCGATCACCTCGGTGCCAAACAGGTAGGCGAATTCCAGACGCCGCTGCGATAGGTTGCGCTTTGCGATCCTTTTGATGCTGGCGCGCGCTTCGCTTGGCTCGTAGTCATCGGGGAAGGGCCGGGGATCATCGCTGAGTGGCATGCAGATGACCCCACAGGCAATGGCCGCAAGCACCTCACAGAAGCGTTTCCCGTTTTCTTGTGAGCGCACAAAGAAGCTGTAGAAGGCAAAGAAGTCTGGCCGCCCCTGTGAGCGATGGCGGTCGATCAATGCCACAAGGCTGGTGTGTCGATAGCAGGCCGCCACATAGGGCAGGCGAGTGCTCAACAGCAACGTGAGACGACGCGCCTCCTCATGAACCTCCGGTTGAAGGGGCACTTGGGCAAAATGGATGGCGCGCAACATGTTGGTTCGGTCAGCCCATTTTTGGCACGACGCCTCGATCCGTCTGGCATAACCTTCGGCGATCTTCATATGGGTTTCGCCCTTCAGGTTTGCCAACTTCGCGACCGTGCTACTGAAAGGTTTGAAATCATCGAGGTTGTTGTAGATGGTCGCATGTGACGCGTGCAGTAGAAATCCGCTGTCCATGACCGCGCCGCCGACAGGATCGCTTTCGATTACGGCGGATAAGAGAAAATCCCAACCCGGCACTCCAAAGCACATCGTTTCGCTGACCGGGATGTTCCTGAGCGCGGCGTTCACTTTCAGGAGTGCGGGCCGTTTGAATACAAATGCATCGATCCCACCCCTGTAGGGGGCCAGGCTGAGGATGCTGTGATCTTCGAGAACGGGTGTTTCCTCTCGGGTCAGCGCTAGGGCAGGGGCAAAATCAAGCAAGTGCTCAAACACACGGCAGGTGCGTGTGGCGGGATAGATGTCAGAGTTGACAAGGACCGCGGTGCGTTTGCGCGCCTCTTTCTGAAGTCGGGCCAGAATAGGGGTGATCCTTGGGATCGCCTTGCCCCCTTGTTTCAGCGCCGTATCCTCTTCAGGGATGACGATGATTGCCTCTGAAGGCAGGCCGGTTTGGTTTAGCCGCTCAGCTTCGTCGGCAACGTTGAAAGTAACGATATCTGCGCCAAGGCTCTTCCATTGGTGGAAGGCGCGCAGTTGCTCTGGCAGCCGGTTGAAGGGATTAATGGAGGTCGCAACAAGCGTCGGAGCCGTCTTCATAATAAGATGCATGTCTCCGGACTATATCGCGACGATTGCGTCGGAAGTTGTTTGTCCGAGCGCTGCAACTATGTCGGGTTGCACGGATTAATCAAGGAAAAGGGTCGGCAACCCTGCGTTCTGGGCCCTAAAGCCAAGCAATGTTCCTCATCCCTGAACGGGTTGGCCCAGCGACGGTTAGTCTTTCTTGGAAGCGGGGCTAGACTTGCGCGTCGAGTTGGCGGCCCCGTCGTGGGCTTCTACCTTGCTTGGCGAAGTTGCCAGGTTTGGTATGATAAACCGATGAGGTGTCAGGGGCCCGAAACTCGCTGTCGTCGGCTTGTGCTGCGTGGCCTGTCGCAACGCACCCAGCCTCCGCTTGCTGCGTCCCAGGCTCACGGCATCGTAGATGGTCTGGGCCAGACTGGATGGCTCCTGGTCTCCTCTGGTTTGTAACTGGGGTTTTCCGGATAGCGCGCGGTCCAGCACCTCCTGCCCGTGCCGGACCTGGTGGGTCAGGCTGTCCCGTTCCGCTTTCAGCTCTTTCACTTTGGAGCACAGTTCAAAGTACGCGGCGGCCGCGCGTTCTGCCAAACTGCTGTCTGAACTATCATCCAGCCCGAGACCATCGATGGTCGCCGGCGGATTCGGCGCACCTTGAAGTGCGTTTTCCACGATACAGTCGATGAGCGGATCGTGGGGGACGGTCATGCTGTGCATGTAAGGGAGGTTTTCAGAAGGCGGCGTCAGATCAAGTCGTGCGGTCAAATCGTCAGCCTGGTGGACGCCATGCAAGAATAACACAGTCTTGTCAGGAAGCGCGCGAAGCAGGTCTTCAACCACCTTTGCATGCCTCTGCCAATCAGTGAGCGCCATGCCGATATCTTCGCCTTGAGCCATTGCCCAGCGAAGTGCTGTGCGCGCGCGCCAAAAGAGTACCAGCACCCGGTCGTTCTGCTCGGATAGCCCTCGCACGTCATTTGAGGTCTGAACCAAAGTTAGGCGTGGGGCGGGGGTGCAGGCCGAAAGACGCTCAGATAACCCGTCGCTCAAGCCTGCAGGAAGCCCGGCGTCAAAGACGATCACTCGAGGGCCGTCATGAGCCTTATCCAAGCTCGCATTTTGCGCAGATGTCTCCATGGGACAGGCGGCTCCATATCGCCTTAAGTGGCCTTCAATTCAAAGTTGTAGCGAGCCTATTGCCGGAAGGGAACAACGAAGGACGGGACCAGGGTACCGCTTTCCATGTGAGATCATTCTTTGTGCGGTGCGCTGGTACCTTCGATATCCTCTGTCTTATCAGGATGTCGTCGATTTGCTCGCAGAGCGTGGGATCAGCGGTGATGGTTCGTCAGTCTATCGCTGGGTTCAAAAGTTTGCTCCGGAGATCACCAAACGAACAGAGAAGCACTTGCGCCATAGCCAGTGTCGACTGGCATGTCTCCTCTCGGCAGATCACTTCATGATCGCCTGCCGGGCAATGGACGAAACCTCCATCCGCGTCGGTGGCAAATGGCGCTACCTGTGGCGGGCCATCGACGCAAATGGGCAGATGATCGACTTCCGTTTGACCGCACGGCGGGATGCCAAGGCAGCTAAGGCCTTTCTTAACAAAGCGATTGAGCGTGTACGGCTCCATCGTCCGGTCATCATTGTGACAGACAAAGCCCCGACCTATCGCCGTGTCATCCGAGAGATCAACCACTGCGACGACCCACATTCTGACAGTATCCGACACATCGACCGAAAGTGGCGCAATAACCTAGTCGAAAGCGATCATGCGGCGATGAAGCGGCTCCTTGGATATCGTCAGAGCTTTCGATCTTTACGATCCGCAAAGGCAACCCTGAGCGGAGTAGAAACGATCCGAACGATCAAACGCGGCCACATCCAGCACAGACAACCCGGCGTTCTGGGCGAGATCGCGTTTGTCGACGCCCTCTTCAATGGCACCGCATGACTGCTGGTCATAGGAGGGCTCATGCATGAACTCATCTGACTAATGCAATAGTCCCTTATTACCGGTTATCGATAATCGTTGGTACTTGTGTTTGGTTCTGAGATGTGCATTCTAATGGAAAGTAAGTATCAACCGCAGGGGAGGGGATCCGCCGTGATCCAGCGCGTGGTTCTAAGCGAACAAGTCAAGGAAGAGCTCCTCGATGATATCATGTCGGGCCGGGTAAAGCCGGGGGACCGGTTGGTTGAATCCCAGATCGCCAAGCGCATGGGGATCAGCCAATCACCAGTGCGCGAGGCGCTGCGCGATATGGTGGCCATGCGCTTTGTCGAGGTGGAGCCGCACAAGGGTGCCCGCGTGCGCAAGATCGACCAGCGAGAGGTGATGGAGATCTACCCAGTCCGCGCCACGCTTGAGGAACTGGCAGGCAATCTGGCGGTCGAGCGGGCGCAGGCGCATCTGGATGATCTGGAACGATGCGTGGAGAAGATGACAAAGGCCTTTAAGGCGCGGGACGCGCGCACCATGGCCAAGTGGGATGTGATGTTCCACCGGACAATCCTGGAAGCCTCCGACAATCAGATCCTGATTGAAACCTGGAATTCATTGATGATCGAATCCCGGACCTTTGTGACGCTCAGCAATCTGATGCAGCACCGCTCTGATCTGGACCTTGCTGCGCTACACCACCCGATTGTGGAGGCGATCCGAGCCGGTGATCCCGAGCGCTGCGGCCAGCAGATGCGCGAGCATGTCGAAGGCTTTGGCCAGGTCATGCGGGGTGTGTTTCAAGCGGCCGATGATGCAGGCAACGGCGTTGATCTTGATATGGGAACGCAGCGGCCACGGGCTGCCGCTGGCGGACTCTAGGCCTGAACCAACCCTACAGTAACTAACGCAAGAGGTGGCTTTATGAGCACCATTTCGCTTGCCTTCATCAGGCATGCCAAGGTTCCATCGCACAAAGGGGACATGCCCCTGACCGAGGATTCGATGTCCGACATCAATGCCGCTGTGCCGAAGCTGAAGGCTTTGGGCGTAGACGGCGCGCGATACCTGTTTCTGGGGACACAAACGAAACGCTCGCGCCAGACGGCAGATGCCCTGCGGGCGGCGATCGACCCAGCCTCGCCCGAGGTGCAACCCGCCTTTGCCCTACGCAATCCGGATATCCATCTGGCGGGCAGCCGGGTGGAAATGGGATCGACGCCGGAGTTCTTTGCCTCGCAATGCGAGCATTTAGCGATGACGCCTGAGGCTGTGTTGCAGCACCCGTTCTATGCCGGGTTCCTCAATGCGCCTGACCGGATTGAATACTGGGTGCATCACACATCGCCACCGGGGGAGGATGCGGCATCGGTTGCGCACCGGATCATCGAATTTGCCAAGAGCTTTCGCGCCGCTCCTGATGTTGGCTCGGGCGGGCGCGACTTGGTTGTGGCCTGCGTCACGCATTCGCCTGTGATGCGGGCAATCCTGACGCAGGGTCTGGGTTTGAAGGACCCGGGGGAACCGGACTGGGTTGAGGCGATCGTGCTTCAGCTGAACGAGGACGGGATCACCTACCGGTTCCGGGATTCGCAAGGTACGGTTCAGTGACGTGTGACCTTGGTTCTGCTACAGGCTCCTGAGAAACTGGCGCACTTAGAAGAAACGCCAAGTATCTGATTTGAAATATTAAAAATGACTACCTGTAGCTTCTTGGTATAGATAATAAATAATCGATAATCGCTTGACGTAACGGAGACCCCCCGATTATGGTTTGAAAATCGGAGGAGACTAACAGCAGGGAGGGGCGCATGAGCCTGGATGACTCGAAAGTACTTGGACAGAACCTCGGCACCGACGACTTTCCAGCAAGCTGGGATGAGGGTGAGCAGGATCTGTTTTGGATCCTTGATGATCTGCATTGCCCCAACCCTTTGTCGCCGATGTTCTTTGACATCGGTGGCTGGTGGCTGACCTGTGATCATATGTTCCGCCGGTTTGGGACGCCGTTTGCCAGCGACTGGGTTGCCAAGAATATCAATGGCTACCTTTACACCGCCGCCATTCCGGCCACGCCGGGCATCAACGTCGAGGCGACCGAGTTCCAGAACCGCTACGTCCCGCGCGTTCCGCATGATGGCGAGTATGCCGGCAAGATCGGTGCCTATCTGGGCAACGTGCTGCCGCATTATGCCGAGAACTTCCTCGATTGGTGGAATGATCGCATTCTGCCAGAGATGAAGACAAACTTTGCCTACATCGACGGGTTCGACAAGGAAAACGCCTCTCTGACGGCGCTGGCGATCCTGCTGGAAGACATGATCGACATTCATGATCGTCACTGGAAAATCCACTGGCTTCTGAACTTCTCGCAGTTCTCGTCTACCATGGCGCTGAACGGCGCGATTGATGAGATCAAGCCGGATGCCGATCCGGCGCTGAAAGGTCGCCTGCAAAGCTCTGTCGTGGACCGCAACTGGGATTCGGTTGAAGGTCTGTGGAAGATGAAGGAGATGGTGAAGGCCAGTGGGACGTTGCAAGAGGCGTTCAAAGGCCAG
>JBGCFK010000097.1:0-3830 GCA_045106875.1 Paracoccaceae bacterium
TCTGGAACGCAATTCGCAGACTGCAGAAGCTATTGCCGCAACGGATTGGGATATCTGCGCCCATGGCTATCGGTGGATCGAGCACTATCACCTGACCCCTGATGTCGAGGCCGAACACATCGCAAAGGCGCATGACAGCATTCTGAGGACGACCGGGCGGGCGCCGCAGGGCTGGTATTCGCGCTATTCCGCATCAACCGCCACACGCGGTCTCGTTGTGGCCCATGGTGGCTACGGCTATGACAGCGACGCCTATAACGATGATCTGCCCTACTGGACGGAGGTCAACGGCACGTCGCACCTGGTGCTGCCCTACACAATGGTCACAAACGACGCCAAGTTCCTTTCCGGTGACGTCTTCTCTGCCCGGGATTTCTCGGAATTTCTGATCGACAGCTTCGATATGCTGCGCGCCGAATCCACGCAAAAGCCGCGGATGATGTCCATTGGCCTCCATAGCCGCATCATCGGGCATCCGGGTCGATTGGCAGGGCTTGTGCGTGCCATGGATCATATCAACCAACATGATGACATCTGGATCTGTGGCAGGGATCAGATTGCGGCGCATTGGCGCGAGGTGTCTCCGCAGGGGCAGGGCACATGAGTGCTACTGAAATTCCTCTGCGCCCTCCGGACTCGGTTGCCTTCGCGCCATTCGGGCACCTGATTGTGCCACCCGATGAGGTCGGCAAGCGACGGTTCTACAGCGAAATCCTTCAAACACGCCCAGAAGGCAGCGCGCCAATGTTGCATATGAACCATGTTCTTCCGTCGACGCTTCCCATCAAGGTCATTGGAATTGAACGCCACCCCCATGCCGCACAATGTTTTTTCCCTGCAGATGTCTCACGCTATGCGGTTTTGGTTTTTCCGTCAGACGACGACGGCGACCCGATCCTGGGCAGAGGTCTCGCGTTCCTTATGCCCGGCACCATAGGTGTCAGCTTCAACCAGGGCGTCTGGCATCTGGGGGCCACTGTGCTGGATCGGCCCGGTCATTTCACCGTTTTGATGTGGCGCGGTGGGCCCCAACAGGACGACCACTTCAGAACCATACCCCCCCTCACACTGGTTGCGCCCGATACGAGCGCACCAAGCTGACCGGCATAATTGAAAGACAGTCACCATGATGTCCCGAAAGATCGAACTTTTCGTCCCGGCGATCACGCCTTTTGCGGATGACGCTTCGGTGGACACAGCAAGACTTGTCGCACTGGCGAATTCGCTTCTAGCGAACGGTGCCCACGGCCTTGCACCATTCGGCACGACCAGCGAGGCGAATTCGCTGAGTGTGTCTGAACGTATGGACGCGCTGGACGCGTTGATCGACAGCGGGATTGATCCCCATCAGCTGATCCCCGGCACCGGGTGTTGCGCTGCCGATGATACGATAGCCCTGTCCGCCCATGCGACGGAACGGGGATGTCGTGGCGCGCTGATGTTGCCGCCCTTTTTCTATAAGGGCGTGAGTGATGAGGGGGTTTATGATGCTTATGCCCATGTGATCGACACCGTGGGGCGCGATCTGCGCGTGTACCTTTATCACATTCCGCAGATGTCCGGCGTGCCGATCACCTTGCCGCTCATTGACCGGTTGATTGACCGGTTTGGCGATCAGATCGCAGGCCTGAAGGACAGCTCTGGAGATTGGTCCAATACTGCCGCCGTGATCGCGGCGTTTCCGCAGATTGACACTTATTCCGCGTCTGAGGCGCTCATACCCCAAAACGTCGCCGCTGGTGGGGCAGGCTGCATCAGCGCAAGCTTGAACGTGAACCCTCGGGGCATCCGTGCGCTAGTCGAGGGGCTTAACGGGTCGGATCAAGAGGCGCTTCACGCGCAGGTCAGTTCCGTGCGCAAGATCTTCGAGGGTCTGCCCCTGATCCCCGCGATCAAGGGCGCCGTGGCGGCGCAGATGGGGGATGATGCCTACGCCGGAGTCAGGCCACCGCTGGTCCGTCTGGGGCCAGACCACGCCGATGCCATTGCGCAGGCAGTACGGATCGCAGGACCCCAAGGCGCGTGATAAAGAATGGTCCAATCCTTGTCACCGGTGCGGGTGGGTTCGTCTGCTCAGAGATTGCTTTGGCGTTGGCTCGCACCGGGGCAGACGTCGTCGCGGTCGATCAGCACTTCGATACGGAAACAACCCGGCGATTTGCAGATGTTCGGCGGATTGAAGGCGGCCTTTTGCAGGTGCTGGATGGTGAGCTCGGCCGGATTTCAGCGGTCGTTCATGGCGCGGCCATCACTGCAAGCCCGGAACGTTTGGGCATCAGTCGCGCGGCCCATATTCGCCGTAACATGGACATGCTGACCGCCACGCTTGAAGGTGCAAAGGAGGCTGGCGCGCAACAGTTCCTGTTCCTCAGCTCGATGGGTGTGTTCGAACCCAGTGACCAACCCCACGATGGTCGCTTTACCGAGGCGACGCAGCCGACCGCAGATTGTACCTACTGTGCCGCGAAACATGCAGGCGAATTGTTGACCGCATCCGCCGCCGATGGCGGGTTCACAACGCTCAGCCTTCGGCTCGGGAACATCTTCGGACCCCATGAGGCGATCCGCGAGACGCGCCAGCATCTGTGCCTTGTTGCGCGCATGATTGCAGAGGCACGGGAGACGCATGTCATCACCGTGCACACACCAGAGGCGCAACGAGAATGGTCTTGGCTGCCTGACCTTGCAAACGCTGTTGTGCGCTTGATGGATGAAGGCCTTCCACGTGATGGCCTCCGCATATGGCATGCGGGTTCACCACCGGTGATCGGCGACCTCGCCGTGGCGCGTCTGATCGCGGATCGGATGCCCGGCACAACAATCCGGCTGGCCGCGCGGCCCCATGCCGATATCCGCCCCCCTATGGCGAGCGACGTGGCCAGTGTGTTCAGTGGTGTTGAATGGACGGGAATGACTGTCGCCCTCGATCAACTCCTTCGCGTCAAGGTCACGACATGACGCCAATCAGGCTGATCATTGTTGGCCTCGGGGCACGGGCGCGCACGTGGATGCAGGTCGCGCAGGCAAGCCCGGATATCGAGATTGTCGCCCTGTGTGATCCTGACCCTGCGGCACGGGACAAGGCGGCGGAGCAGTTTCCGAAGCTGCCAATCGGGGGGGACATCACGGCTATCATCGAAACCGCCGCCGACGCTGTGTTGCTGGCAACGCCTCCGGGAAATCGGCTCGCGCAGATCGAGGCGTGCTGCACCCATGGGCTTGCGATCCTCGCGGAAAAGCCTCTGTCTGATGATGTCGCCACGGCGACGCGGTTTGTGGAGATGGCCGAGGCCGCCAACGTCCGCCTCATCGTTGGCCTCAACTTCCGATACCTTGACGTGACCCGCGAAATGCGCCGGCTGCTGGATGTGGGGGCCATTGGCCGCCCGGAATTCGGACGCTTCATTTACGAGCGTTGGCGGGATGGCACGCAGGATTGGCTGAACTCCTACCCGCTGACCATGGATCATCCCATGTTGTGGGAGCAATCGATCCACCATTTCGATTTGATGCGCTTCGTCTATCGGCGCGAGCCGATCCATGTGCAGGCTCACACCTTCAACCCGTCTTGGACGATGTATGCGGGAGATACGAATGTTTCGGCGCTGATCGCCTTTGAGGGCGGCTTCCATCTGACCTATCAGGGCACGTGGCAATCGGGCCATGAGCCAATGAATTTCAATTGGCGCACAGACGGCTCCGAAGGGATCACAGTGCAACGCGCCATGTTTGGGGATCTGGCGTGGGCCAAACGGATGGAAAAAGACCTGACATCGGTTCCACTGCCAGAACATATCCCGTGGATCACTGACGCCGAAGGGCTCTTGCGC
>JBGCFK010000098.1:0-4329 GCA_045106875.1 Paracoccaceae bacterium
CTTTCGTCAGAGTCACAGTCTCGCCGGGCATCACGCGGCGGATGTTGGTGAATTGAGTTTCGTCGCCATGCGCAAAGTTGCCGGTGGCAAGCTTGGCAATTACCTCGCGGTTCACTTCGTGAGGGGTCAGTTTTGCGGCAAGCAGCCCTGGCAACAGCGAGGCAAATGCGGCGCAATGCCCTGGGACATGCACATAGTATAGCGGTCTTACTCCGACACCATCCCGGCCCAAAAGCAACTCTTGCAGCGTAGGGTCCCAGTGAGCATACGCGTACTCACCATCCAGTCTTGTGGTTGCCAGTTCGGGTTCAGACGACAGTGCTGCGGCCAGCGCGTGCGGTGCTACTGCCTTCCCGGCATCTGGCGACCCTTCGGTCCACCACGCCATGTCAAGATCAGCGCATGTGATCTGTCCGTTCGGCCCGGATCCAGAAGCAAGCCCAGAGCGTGACGCAACCGCGAATTGAAGCCGCTCCGAAGTATGCGTCTGAGCGCATTTTGCCCATTCGCCCATCGCCTGCACCATCAGAGGCAATGGCGACCTTTCGAGGCTTGGCGCTTTATCGAACCAAAGAATGCCGGCGATCAGTGTCGCCATGCTCACATCTCAAAAAAATCAACGGGCCAGTCAAACAATGCCCGGCCCGGTGCTATCGATATGTACGGCACGAGGATAGTCGACGCGCCAGATATGTACGACTTCTCAGGAAGCCGGGAACAGCGGGAACAGAGATTCCTGGCTGCCTTGTGGGGCGACACCTGCCGCCGTAGTGTTCATCTCTACTTTTTCGAGAGTAGGTTCCGACCAAACTTTAGCCGCACCGTTAGCCCCAATCGACGTCGACTGCTCGTTCACGTTCTTCATCCCGTTCTCCACTTGTCACCAACCTCGCGCTACGCTTGCGCATACATTACTCGTCTCACGTACGAAGTTTTGCTTACCCCGATCATAACAAAACCGTGTGAGAATACCGGGCTGATCATCTTCCCCCGAGCTCGAAAAGTCAAGGTTCTGTCAGCACGTTGGATCAAATTACGACGGCCTGCGTCGGGCGCTCCCAAAGTTTACCAAATTGCCCAACTGACAGGGTGAGCGGATCAGTACTCCCACAACCTAAGCGCATGTAATAACGAAGTAATAACTAGAAATTAACCCTAACATGGTGAATCCAAAATTACTCCACACTGCGGTCACAATCTGACGCCAGAGGGAAGTGGAACGGGGGCGGGCACAAGCTCGACCCGACCTCTGACTACTTTACCGATCACGCAGTTGCCTGGGGGGGGACTCTAGTTATGCCTACGATTACGCTCAATGATAGCAATAACACTTTTATCGACACGGTGACTGGAGGCGATCAAACCGTCGATACGATATTCGCGGGTGCTGGGCATGACAGTATTTTTGCCAGTTTTGGTGACGACATTATTTATGGTGGTACTGGCAACGACACAATTTCATCAAACTCTGCCGGCTTTTTCACTGGTGATGTCGTTTACGGGGGCGAGGGCGATGACGTTATCACGACCGAGCTGTATTCCGGTGGGACGTCATCCGCGGCGGATACGGTTTTTGGTGGTGCCGGAAACGATTCGATCACTGGATCAACGGGTGGTCCGATCGCTGGCACGGACAAGATATTTGCCGGTACCGGCAACGATGTGGTCGATGGCAATGGCGGCGGTGACGAGATTGATCTGGGCAGCGGCAATGACCTGCTCATCGCTCGAGAAGATGAAGACACTATAGATGGCGGTGCCGGCGTCGACACGATCGATTTCAGTCAGGACTACGAGAGCGTCTTCATCGACCTGAACAGCGGCGCCGCGACGTTGGTAAATCAGAATGACGAAACCGAAACGGAGGTCATCCAGAACTTCGAGATCGTGATCGGCACTGATGGCGACGACACTATTCTGGGGACGGCGGGCGGCAATACGCTTATCGCTCTTGAAGGTGACGATACACTGGATGGACGCGAAGGCGCTGACATCTTGCGGCCGGGTACTGGTGCCAATGTAATCTTCGGAGGCGAAGGTGGACTGGATTTCGACACGCTCGATCTGCGCAGTCTGCCGCTTGGCATCACGATTACCTTTACGGGCACCGAACGTGGGATTGTCAGTGGTGGCGATGGTGGGCAGGATACTTTCGAGCAGATCGAGATGCTGCAACTCACGGACAACCCAGACTTTGTGGATGCGAGGCTCGATGGTATCGGGGTCGAGGTACACCTTTTCGACGGGAATGACGTCGTCCAGCCAGGTGCAGGTTTCGACAGCTTCTTCGGTGGCGATGGCATAGATCGCCTCAACTTCATCGGCAGTTCGCAGGCCGTCAATGTCGACAATGACTCGGGTGTCGGCACGGGCGGGAACGCCAATGGTGACGTCTACGATTCATTCGAGGACTTCGTGCTGACGAATTTCGATGATTCGTTCTTCGGCTCGAACGATGACGAAACAATCGCAGGCGCCAATGGTGAGGACAGTATCTCGGGCGGCGAGGGTGACGATACGTTGCTTGGCGATCAGGGCAATGACACGCTGGACGGGGGCGCTGGAACCAACAGCTTAAACGGCGGCTCCGGGATTGACACAATCTCGTTCGCATCCCTGCAGGCACCATCTCTGGTTCTGGGAGAGACCGAGGTCGGCGCAATCGTTGATCTGAGTATTCGTGGCGCACAGTTCACCGGCCTCAGCACCGATACCATCTTCGATATCGAGAACGCGGATGGTAGTGCCTTCGCCGACTTCCTGGTTGGCGACAACGATGTCAACGTTCTGTCAGGCGCAGATGGTGGCGACGTTTTGAACGGTAGCGGTGGCAATGACGTGCTCTATGGCGGCGAGGGGTTCGATGCCTTGGAGGGTGGGATCGGTGACGATCTTTTGTTCGGGGGTACAGGCGGCAGCTCGGTCGAAGGGGATCTCGCCACCTATTTCGCTGCATCGGGTCCGCTGACCTTCAATTTTGGTACTTCGATCTCCGAAATTCTGAGTGGCTCTTCCGCCGATGTGCTGGGTGATACGATTGGTGCAGATATCGAAGGCGTCGCGGGTGCTTCCAACCACTCGAACACGTTCAATGCCTCGGAAATCGTCGGCGCGCAGACTTTTTTCTTGGGTGGCAGCGAATCGGATACCTTTTTCGGAAGCAGCAACACCGATCAACTGATCGGCCTTGCGGGTGATGATGTGCTCTATGGCAATGATGGCAGTGATGGACTGATCGGCGAGGGCGGAGACGACGACCTCTATGGCGGCGCCGGTACCGATTTCTTCTTCTTCGATGGAGTCGATGGAAACGACACCATTCACGATCTGGAGCTGGCAGCAGATTTCATCTTCTTCTCGGGTGGTCTCGTGTCCTCGAAGGGACAGATGACCTTCTCGGCCACAACAGCGGGTGGCACTGCAGCCGAGGATACGTTGATCACCTATTCAGCGAACGGACAGGATTCGTCCATCACGCTGATTGATGTGGATGCCGTGACGGCTGCGAATGACGTTCAGATCTTCCTCTAGTGCCGACAACTGGACAGTTCTGACCCGTGATCATTGCATTGCGGGTCAGATTTTGCCGTCATCCCAAGCTATCCACAGCGCAACGGTCCCGAATCGTGCATTATGGTCGACAAAGACCGAATAACTGGCGATCAATGGGGCGATGACAACAGATCACGAACTCCACGCGACCCTCCGGCCCATGGGCATGGACGATCTTGCGCACATTTCCACGTGGTTCTGGAACATGGACGATGTGGCGATGTTCGACCGGACCACGCCGCTGCCGACCAACAAGGACGCGCTTCATGAAAGCTGGCGCGCGGCACTGAGCCATACGGATCCGCCGAAGGCGTTGTGGTTCGTCGCCGAAACCGTTGACGGCAAGCCGCTTGGGATCGGTGGCCTGCAAAGCATCAACTACATCCATGGCGACGCAGTGCTGCCGATGTTCATCTCCGCCGCTGCACGCGGGAAGGGTTTGGCGACAGCGATCACGTGTCGGGTGATGGAATTGGCCTTCAACCGTCTGCGCCTGCACCGGGTGACGACTTTTTATCGCGAGGACAATGCAGTCACCGAGCGCGTTCTGGCCAAGCTGGGTTTCGTAGACGAAGGCCGCCAGCGCGAGGGCTGGTTCGTGGGTGGCACGCGGTTGGACATTGTCCAGTCCGGCATTCTCGCATCAGACTGGTATGAACGGCGTGAGGCGGCCTTGGCAGGCCTTGGAGCAGCGGGCAAGGTACGTTTGGCCTTCACGGGTGAGAACAGCGTCTGATGTCGAACGCACAGAACATCGAGGATCCACATGAAGATCTG
>JBGCFK010000099.1:0-11383 GCA_045106875.1 Paracoccaceae bacterium
GCAGTCCCTGGGCGGTGAAAGTGGCACTTCGGTGGTCGTCGAGATTGATATCTTCGAGGACATTCAGGTTGAAGGCGAAGTAGAGGCCGGGGGGTCATCCTCAGTCGGCCTGCAATGGAAGAAGGACTTTTGAGGAGCAGGCCTGCAGCTCAGCTCAAGTTATCCGGGCCAAAGCTCTCCGGCAACAGATCGTCCAGCGTGAAACGCGCCTTCAGCCCAACGGGATCGCAGATCAGCACGACTGTGTCCGGGCTCGCGAACTCACGGATCTTTTGACGACAACCACCGCATGGTGTGCAGAGTTCGGGCCCCGGACCCGCAATTGCGATCGATCTGATCTGACTTCCACCGGCAGCAATCATGGCTGATATTGCGCTGGCCTCGGCGCAAACCCCCTGCGGGTAGGCTGCGTTCTCGACATTGCAGCCCGCATGGAGCTGCCCTCCGGCGTCGAGGATCGCAGAACCTACAGCGTGATCGGAATAGGGCGCATATGCCCTCGCACGGATGGCAATAGCCGCAGCGATCAGGGCGTCTTCAATGCTCTTTGACATACGGGGTCCCAAGCGCTTTTGGTGGCACCGCGCGTCCGAAGAAGCCGGCCAGCAGGATGACGGTGAAGATGTATGGTAAGACCGGGATCAGCGCGACGGGCGCTTCTCCGATCAACGGCAACTCGTAACCTTGGAGCCTTGGCGCTATCGTGTCGAGGAACCCGAACAGCAGGCATGCCAGCAATGCCAGTCCGGGTCGCCATTTGCCAAAGATCATGGCCGCCAGCGCGATGAAGCCCTTGCCCGCAGACATCTCCCGAACGAACCCTGCCCCGTGTGCGGTGGAGAGATACGCCCCCGCGATCCCGCAGAGCACGCCGGCGATCAACACTGCGCGATAGCGGAGCCAGACGACCGAGATCCCTGCGCTGTCCACCGCCTCCGGTGCCTCTCCAACGGCACGCAGACGCAAACCGAATGTCGTTCGGTAGAGGGCCCACCACACCAACAAGACACTGGCGAGTGCGATGTAGACCAGCAGATTGTGGCCCGAGATCAGTTCGGCATAGAGCGTTCCGAGGAAGGGCACATCGGACAATGTCTCGGCCAATGGTAGCGTGATCGGGCGGAAGCGTTCGTCTGGTCCAAGCGGCGGGGTCTGCCCTCCCTGTTGGAAAATTGCGATGCCGACAACCACGGTCAATCCGGCAGCCAGAATGTTCACAGCGACACCACTGATGATCTGCTCACCGCGATGCGTGATGCAGGCGAAGGCATGGACGGCGGAAAAAGTCATGGAGACGAGGATCGCGGCGATCAGCCCGGCCCAGGCCGAACCCGTCAGAGAGGCTGTCGCGGCAGCGGCAAAGGCCCCTGCCAAGAGTTTCCCCTCCAGGCCGATGTCGATGACACCCGCACGTTCGGAGATCAGCCCCGCCATGGCGCACAGGATCAACGGCGTCGCCAGCCGCAATGTGCCGTCGAAGATGCGGAGGATATCGATCCAGGTTTCAAGCATTGGGAACATCAGGCATCGGCTCTACGCCTCCCCAAGGCCTTGATCAGCAGCGGTACCATCATGTTGGCCAAAGCGCCTGAGAAGAGGATGATAAGCCCCTGAATCACCAGCACCATTTCGCGGGTAATGGTCTTGAACTCGAAATCCAGCTCGCCCCCGCCTTGGTAAAGCGCACCGAACAAGAAACTCGCAAAGATGATCCCAACAGGATGGTTGCGGCCCATCAGCGCCACTGCGATGCCAGTGAACCCGTATCCTGCCGAGAAGTTCAGAACCAGCTTGTGCTGCACACCCAGGATCTCGTTCAGCGCCATGCAACCGGCCAATGCGCCAGAGATGGCCATGGCAATGACCGTCATTCGGCGCACTGGAATGCCCGCATAGGCCGCTGCGTCGGGGGAATGCCCCATCGCACGCAAGGCATAGCCGAATTTCGTCCGCCAGATCAGCAACCAGACGCCAATGCAGGCGAGCAAGGCCAGTAGAAACGAGAGGTTCAGCGGCGAGGACGTGGCCTTGATCCCAAGGCCTTGCAGGATCTCATGCACGCGCGGGAGCCAGGCGCTCTCGGCAAAGAAGCGCGATTGCGGTGAGCCCTGCCCGCTGCCCCGCAGCATTCCGGACAACAGCCAAACCATCAGGCCCGCTGCGATGAAATTGAACATGATCGTGGTAATAACGATGTGACTGCCGCGGTATGCCTGCAACCAACCGGGAATGAATGCCCACGCGGCACCAAATGCTCCGGCCGCAATGATGGCCACGGGAATGACAACGATGCCGGGCAGGTAGGGGTCCAGTGCCAGACAGACCAAGGCCACACCAAGGCCGCCCAGCATGGCCTGCCCCTCGCCGCCAATATTGAACAACATGGCATGGAAGGCGACCGCCACAGCAAGGCCTGTGAACACGAAATTAGTGGTGTAGTAGAGCGTGAAACCAAGGCTGCCGGGGTAGACGAACGCCCCCTTCAGCATGACCGTGAGCGCATCGATCGGATCCTCACCGATCAAAGCGATCACAAGGCCCGAGAAGAACAGTGCAAGCAGGACATTGAGGAGCGGCAACAGCCCGATTTCCGCCCAGCGTGGTAACTGGGTCATGCAGCGGCCTCACCAGCCATCATCAGGCCAAGCTGTTCGCGCGTCGCGCCTTCGCGCGCAATCGTACCCACAACACGACCGGCGTTCATAACCATGATCCGGTCAGCCAGTGCCAGGATCTCGTCAAGTTCCACCGAGATCAGCAAGATGGCACAGCCTTGATCCTTCAGCGCAACAAGCTGTGAATGGATGAACTCGATGGCGCCGATATCGACCCCGCGCGTTGGTTGGCCCACCAAAAGCACTTCTGGGGCAGCACCGATCTCACGGGCCATGACCAGTTTTTGCTGATTTCCGCCCGAGAACCCACGGGCAGGCAGCATCGGGTTCGGTGGGCGCACATCAAATTTCTCGATCATTGGCGACGCCGTAGCCGTCATGGCATCCGGCATGCACCAGAAACTCTCACCCGAGCCCTCCGGATAGCCGAGAACTGCATTCTCGCGGGCCTCAAACGGCAGGACCATGCCTCTGCGATGGCGGTCCTCCGGCACATGAGCGAGCTTCATCTTGCGCATCTTCGCCGGGTTGGCAGGCTGTGATCGATCAATGCGGCGCCCCGAGATGTCGAAATGCCCTGACTGGACAGGCGCGATCCCGGACAGCACCTCGAGCAATTCCGACTGTCCATTGCCAGCGATCCCTGCAACACCAAGGATCTCGCCGGAGCGCACCTCCAAGGCAACATCCCTCAGTCGAGGTGCGCCATTGGCATCGCGCAGGCCAAGACCTTCGGCTCGCAAAACAACATCCCCCGGCACCCGGTCAGAGCGTTCAGCGGAAAGCAGCACCTTTCGGCCTACCATCAAGACCGCCAGATCTTCGCGCGTCGTTTGGGAAGGAACCCGGTGTCCCACCATTTTCCCACGCCGCATGACCGAAACAGCATCGCAGACCGCCATGATCTCGGCCAGCTTGTGCGTGATCAGAAGGATCGTGACACCATCGTCGCGCAGACCACGCAGGATGTCGAAGAACCGTTCGGTTTCATCCGGGGTCAACACGCCCGTGGGCTCATCGAGGATAAGGATCTTTGCCCCGCGGCGCAGCGCCTTCAGAATCTCGACGCGCTGTTGCAGACCGACGGGAAGGTCCCCGACCAACGCGTCCGGATCCACTTCAAGTCCGTAAGTCTGCTCAAGCCTGAGAAGTTCCGTGCGCACTTCAGCAGCGCCCGCTTCCAGCATCGAACCACCTTCCGAGCCGAGCATGACATTTTCGAGCACAGTGAACGTGGGCACCATCATGAAGTGCTGATGTACCATCCCGATCCCCAGTGCGATGGCATCCGCAGGCTTATGGATCTCGGCACCCGTGCCATTGATGAAGATCTCGCCCTCATCGGCGGTATAGAACCCATAGAGGATAGAGACGAGCGTCGACTTGCCCGCGCCGTTCTCACCGATGATACCGTGGATGGTGCCGGGCGCAATTTCGAGGTCGATATCGTCATTGGCCCGGACCGGACCAAACCTCTTGGAGATATGGGAAAGCTGGACGGCAGGAGGCATCAGTTCTCCATCAGCGCGTAGGCTTTGTCGAACTGTTGAGACAGCAGGTCCTGACACGCGATCCAAAAGATCAGAAAGTCAACGGGCCAACGCGTAAAGCCCGTTCTTGGCGTCTCCCTGTAAACGAAGGCCCAGCCTTCATGGGCGGGCAAAGTCGAGAACGCGGGAACGGACGGCATATGTCGGGTAGTCTTCGCAGACACGTCCTTGGTTACGTAGTTGACCTTCGCGCTTTCGTCCGGGAATCCGTACATGTCCGCCAGGTTGGGTGTAAAAAAGAAGAAACTTCCCTGTGTGGACAATGGTGGGACGCCCCCCTTGCGTGACAGTTCGGCCAGACTGATCTGCGCCACGAAATGCGTCGGAGCGAGCTTCTGACCTTTGCTGACAAACCCGGGCCACTCGATCTCGTGCGGTGAAGTCGGCTTTCCACCCCGCCAGCAGCCACGGGCACCCGAGTCCCCCGGACGTACCATCTTGTTCAACAAGATGGCGGGGCGCAATGCGTCCGCCATCATTCGGTCCAACTGGCTTGGCGAGCGCGAAGCGTCTACGTCAATCTCAGCCATCGCACGACCTCAGCCGGAACACGTCCTGCCTGCGCAGCCCAATTACCCGTGCGGGCAGTCCTCGGTCGTGAACCAATCGTGCACCTGGATCTCGCCAGCGACAATTTTGGCGCGCGCGCCCTCGACTGCGGCCTTCATGTCGTCCGAGACCAACGAGGCGTTGTTTTCATCCAGCGCCCAGTCGACGCCACCTTCGGCAGCGCCAAGGATCCGTACGCCAGTTTCGAACGTGCCGGATTGTGCGTCTTTCATGGTCTCGTAGGCGGCGACGTCCACGCGCTTCAGCATCGAGGTCAGGACCGAACCCGGCGCAATGCCGTTCTGATTGCTATCGACCCCGATCGCAAGCTTGCCCGCCTCGGCTGCAGCCTGGATCACGCCCATGCCCGTGCCGCCGGCGGCGTGATAGACAACATCCGCACCGCGGTCGATCTGGCCTTTGGTCAGCTCTATCCCCTTGGCCGGGTCGTTCCATGCACTGGGCGTTGTACCGGTCATGTTCTGGATCACCTGGGCGTTGGGGTTGGTGTCCTTGACACCCTGCACATAGCCGCATGCGAACTTGCGGATAAGTGGGATATCCATGCCGCCGACGAAGCCGACCTTGCCCGTTTCAGAGGCGAGCGCCGCCGCAACGCCAACCAGATACGAGCCCTGCTCCTCCCGGAAAGCATACTGGCGCAGGTTCGGCTGGTCGAGCCAGCTAACATCAATGATCGCGAAGTCGACATCCGGATTGTCGGCAGCCACTGCGTTTATCGCATCTGCCTGTGCGAACCCTACGCCCAGAACCAGCGTGGCTCCGCGCTGCACCATCCGGCGCATGGCCTGCTCTCGCTGGGTTTCGTTGGTAACCTCGAACTCCATGACATCGACGCCCGTCTCGTCAGCGAACTTCTTAACGCCCTGCCAGACGCCTTCGTTGAAGGACTTGTCGAACTTGCCGCCCATGTCGAAGACGACAGCAGGTTTGAAGTCTGCGGCCAGCGCGGTTGTGGCAATCAGGGCAGCAGCGGCTGCGCCAAGAAGGGATTTCAGCATTTTGCTCTCCGTGTCAGGGTTAAGATTTCAGGCCAATCTCGCGCAGCCTTTGTTGCAAGAAGTCATCCGCGGTGGTGCCGGGTTTCAGTACGACCTCGGGGCGTGGATGCAGAAACATGGGCATGGAAAACCGGGCGCCGGTCTGGGTCTTCTCCGGGTTCACCACACGGTGGATGGTCGAGGGGTAGTAGCCGCCACTCGCCATTTCCAGCATGTCACCGCAGTTGATAGCGATCATCCCCGGGTCGCAGGGCACGGCGTGCCAGTTGCCTTGTGTATCCTGGGCTTCCAACCCGGGGGCGGATCCCGCAAGCAGCACGGTGATCAGATTGATGTCGCCGTGAGCGGCAGCACGGACGGCTCCGGGCTCGGGCGCCTCATCCAGCGGTGGATAATGCAGAATTCGCAGCAGGTTCTGTTTCGAGCCTTTGAGCATTTCCTGCAGTGGTTCGGAGAACTGAACGCGCATGTCTTCCGGCGTCTCGACGTCAAGCCATTCCAGCAGACGGGCTCCGATGGCGGTTAAATCAGCGTGCAGCGCGCGCGTTTCAAGTTCGAGATCCGGCGGAACGCGGCCATCAGGAAAGACATGGTAGAACTCTTTCAGGTCCTTGGCTTTCGCGCCCTTTGCGTTCTCGGACTTGAATGGAAAAAAGCCATCCTGGGTCTTTGGATCGACCAGCCAGTCATGTTTGCCCTCGGAATTGAAAAACTCACCCCAGGCTTCGTAGGCGCGCTGGATCCGGTCAGGTCCGATCGGGTGATCTGTCAGAACCGCAAAACCCGTCTGGCGCAGAGAACTGGCAAAGGCCGCTGGGCCTGCCGCGTCGGTGTAGCTGACGGTCTGGATCTGAAACATGGGCCCTCCGATGCGAATACCTTACCCGTTCCGTTCGTCTCGGCAAGAGTCGGCTGCGCCTGTGATTGTCAGGAACTGCTCACGCACAGCGGCCGCGTCTATTGACGTACACAACTGCACGGGCCGGGTACCCGCCAAAGGGTCCGCAACGGTTCGACCGATCTGCTCACCCTCGGTGATGACGCGCACGGGGCATTTGCGGCCCTGGAACAGTTCCGGGTTTGTCACCGCCAGCACTGCCGAGGGATCATGCAGGAAACACCCGTCCAGCACGTTCTTCTGCCTGTGCCAGTCGAAATAGAACTGTACGGCTTCGTTCAGGAACCCGCCGATATCGGGGGATGCCAGCGTCAGGCCCAGAAAGTCATCCGGTGAACAGCGCGCCTGTTCGGTCACATCCAGCCCGACAAGAGTAACCGGCCAGTCTGCCGACAGAACCTCGGCCGCGGCATGCGGATCGTTCCAGATGTTTGCCTCGGCATGGGACGTGACATTGCCCTTGCAGTCGATGGCCCCGCCCATGATGACCACGCCTGCAACCTTCGCCACAATCCCGGGGTCCAGACGCAATGCCATCGCGATGTTGGTCAGTGGACCCACAGGGCAAAGCCAGACCTCACCCGGTGCATCATTGATCGCGTCCACGATCAGACGGGTCGCGGTGCGCATATCCGGCTGTTTCTGTGGGATCGAGCGTGGCACATCACCAAAGCCATGATCACCGTGCACGAAATAAGCAGGCGGCTGCAGGTCCTGAACCAGCGGCTGTTCAGCTCCCTCGGCGACCGGGCAGTCATAGGCCGCCATTTCAGCAAGACGCAGCGCATTGTTGGTTGCCACAGGCACATGAACATTGCCGAAGATCGTGGTGAGGCCCAACACATCCAACTGCGGATGCGCAAAGGCGAGGTGGATCGCCATGGCATCATCAATGCCGGGATCAGTGTCGATGATGATCTTCTTGCGTGTCATGCCTGATCCGCCAGGAAGGTGTTGACTTCGGAGCTTGCAGGAATGGCATCAGCCGCCCCGTGCCGCGTGATCTGGATCGCCGAGGCAGCGGAAGCATGCAAAAGCGCCTCCTCAGGTTCGAATCCTTCATCCAACCGCGCAAGAAAGTAGCCAAAAAAGGTATCACCTGCGCCTGTCGTGTCGACCGGCTTGACTGCGAAGGCATCGACTTCATAGCTGCCCTGACGATCCCTGAACCGGGCGCCCTTTGCCCCGCAGGTCACCAATACAGCAGGTACCGGCAGCGCATCAGGCCTTGCTCCCAGCGCTTCGGCAAGCTGAGACGCTTCGATGGAATTCACGGCCAGCAGATCGACATACGGAAGGACCTCGCGCGCCATGGCTGTGTCGAACGGGGCTGCGGCATAGGCGACGTTAAGCCCCGTCTCGCGCGCCAGTTTTGCCGCAAAACCTACAAGATTGGTCTCGTTCTGCACCAACAACCAGTCGCCGGGCGCCGCCTGCGAGACGGCAGTTTCGATCTGAGCTTCCGTCAGCACGCGATTCGCGCCTGCATGGATCAGAATGACGTTCTCGCCCGCGTCATCGACCATGATGATTGCATGTCCGGTCGCAACTTCGATCTCGGCAACACCAGACACGTCCACGCCGGATGCAGCAAGCCGGTCGCGGCACCAAAGCCCGTCCGATCCGACGGCGCCGACATGGGCCACGCGCGCGCCGGCGAGGGTGGCCGCCAGCGACATATTTGCGCCCTTGCCACCCAAGTGGCTTGCATAGCCCTGATCCGCCAATGTCTCGCCCGGATGTGGATGGTGCGAGACCCGGTAGACATGATCTATGTTGATGGAGCCGATGCTGAGGATGCTCATGCTGCCGCCTTTGCGTCTGCAACAGCAGCCATGAATGCGGTGAGTTTGGCCGGATCCAAGCGGCCCTCGGAACGCACGCCGGAACAGACATCCACGCCGGTTGGTTGAACCCGAGCAATGGCTTGGCCGACATTCGCGGCATTCAAGCCGCCTGCAAGGAACACCGGCACAGGGCTTGATTTCACGATTTCCGCCGAAACCGACCAATCATGTGTGCGCCCGGTGCCGCCAAACTCCTCCGTCAAAGGCCGCCCACTATCCAGCAGGAAGGCATCAGAAAGCGGGTAGGATCGCATCAGATCCAGCGCCTCTGGGCCTTCTATATGGATCACCTGCATGATCCGCAGGCCCGGCTCGGCCGCCTTGAGTTCCGCATGCACCCAGGGCTCGACGTGTCGAACCAGTTGAACCGCTTTGACCTCACCGAAACGAACGTTGGAAAGGATATCGATCACCGTCTCGGAGGAAGTCAGCAGAACCGGTGTCACCCATGCAGGCGCCGTGCGTGCGATCTTCTTGCAGGCCTCCGGGCTGATGACACCTGCGCCGGAGGGCATCGGACCGACAAGGCCCGCCATGTCGGCTCCGGCATCCGCAGCAAGGCGTGCTTCGGCGGGGGAGGCGATACAGCATATCTTGACCCGTAACCGCCCCATTATTCAGCGCAGTTCGCGCAATACCATGCCTGCCGTTCGCATGGAGATAGCGCGCTCGCTAAGCGTTCGCGCCGCAGCCTCGCAATCCGCCTTGCTTTCGACATAGCCATCGGCACAGCGCACGGACATGCGGAGCGACTGCCGTTCGCGCTCGACCCGCGTCTTGTAGCCTGTGAACGTGTTGGACCGCTGGGTGCGCGCGATACCATCCAGCACCTGCGCGCAATCAAGACCCTGACCACGCAGCGCAAGTCCAAGCGCCGCATCAGCGCCGGGAGCGAGGCAAAGTTTCCAGATCACATCGAGTTGCACACTGGGGAACATGCGCAAGAGGGTCCGGAACCGATCCGGAAGGGCAAGATAGCCATTGGCCACCCCGGCGGGTTCCCAGAACTGATAACTCTGCAGGAAACTGTTGCCTGCAATACGGTCGATGGAAGATCGCGGGGCCTCCACGAAATCGGGTGGGAGTTCGGGCAACTGCAAGCCCTCTCGCACAAAGTTCAGCACGCGCGCGGCTGATACGTCCAGCCGACCATCGGAGGCAAAGGGAATGAGCGCAGCCTCTGCGCCGTAGGGCAGCGGAGCCAAGCGCAGCAACACCGCACGGTCATCCATGTCGAGCACAGCCTCGGCCGTGTCACCAACCTTGTCTGCATCGAAATCCTGGCGCTGACCGAACGGGTCGAAGAATGTTCCACTAAAACCCTGACCATCGGGCGTGATCTGGATTGAGGCGCCTGACGCGTCCTCGACCCCGAAATAGCGCCCGTTCAACACATCTGCGGCCAGTGCCATGGCAGGCGCCAGCAGCCAGACGATCGACAATGCCGCCAAAATCCCGGGCGTTCGCATGCTACTCTCCTGATCTAGGCTCACAACTGGCCAGTATCGGCATATCGGTGCCACTGTCAGCCGAAAACTTCGCCGCCCGCCTGTGACATTCCGGAGACGGGCGTGCATTTGCAGCCAGCGGCGCTTCACCAACATGCTTGGAATGCCCAAATGTGTTAACGTCTTCGCGTGAGGTATTCAGTCGAGAAGACCCAGCGGAACTGGGAAGCGGGCGGAGCACTGCCATGGATTGGGATAAATTGCGTGTCTTTCACGCTGTCGCGGATGCGGGCTCGTTGACCCATGCAGGAGATCAGTTGCGTCTCAGCCAGTCAGCGATCAGTCGGCAAATTCGTGGCCTTGAAGAACAGCTGAACGCGACGCTGTTTCACCGGCATGCGCGTGGGTTGCTGCTGACCGAACAGGGCGAGCTGCTTTACGGCGCGACGTTCGAGATGACCAAACGGCTGACTCAGGCCGCAGCTCAGATCAAGGACTCGAAGGAAGAAGTGTTTGGCGATCTGCGTGTTACGACTACCGCAGGATTTGGAACCTCGTGGTTGGCTCAACGACTGCCCGCGTTGTTCGAAGCCCACCCTGACCTCTCCGTCCAATTGATTCTGACCGAGGAGCAACTGGATCTTGGGATGCGCGAGGCGGATGTCGCCATTCGCTTTGGCGAGCCAACGCAGGCCGACGTGATCAGGCGGCCACTGATGCAGGTGAAAATGCGGCTCTACGCCTCGGAGGAGTACATTGCCCAGTGGGGCCAGCCTAAGAACAGTGCCGAGTTGATCGAGCGCAGGTTTATCAGCTTCAGCCCCGATGCTCCGCAACCCGAGGAGTCCCGGGTTTGGGTGGCTTCGAAGTTCACGACGGAACGTGCATCGCATCTGACGATGAACAGCTACTTTGGTGTGTTGAAGGCAGCTGTCGCGGGTGTCGGGATTGCCGCCCTGCCCGACTATGTGACCCGCGCATACGACGAACTGATAAACATACTGCCAGAGGATACATCGCCCAGCTTTACGGTATTCTTTTGCTACCCAGAGGAACTGCGCCGATCCCAGCGCGTTCTCGCATTCCGCGATTTTCTTCTGGAGCAGGTCGCTGAAGCTGCTCAGCAGGAGGCGGCCGAAAGCCTTGCAGCCAGCGCATAGCGGCTTTTCGGATGCCCATCTTGCTGCACCCGCTCACGAGCTTTATTTCTGCCCTCGAAGCGCGAGAGCGTTTCAGGTTGTGATACCTCCCTGTTGAACTGGCCGGGCCATGTGCCCGGCTTTTTTTTTGAGCTTTCCCAATCATATCACAGCAAGGCATTTACGCTGCGCCCCTCGACGGCTATTGCTGGAAACAGGGTATGGGGCGGCCATACAATCATAGGCATGGCATGCTCAGTGACAGACTTTGGCGATTGTTGTTCAGTGCCGCAATCGCTGTGCTCATGGCGGGTA